>JAITUP010000171.1 GCA_031286265.1 Chitinispirillales bacterium
CCCCAAAAAACAAAGCCAAACTCAATAGATAATTGAGGTTAATTACCGCCGGGCTAATATATGGTGAGCATCTGCACCTTGTATAATGATCCATCAAAATATCGCCCTTCCATCTCCAAACGCTATCCATTGCATTGCAAAAAGATACGGCCTGAATATAGGGTTCAATATTGACGACAGGATGCTTGATCCCGTAAACGCCCCGATAATCACGAGGCCGAAAATGATCGGCAGCGCGTGACGGGTGGCTTCCATGTAGGTGTTGACGTGTTTATCCGGCAGAAACCAGGCTAAAACCTTTGAACCGTCGAGCGGATAGAACGGTAACATATTGAAGAAAGCGAGACCGCAGTTAATTAAAAATCCAAGGACTAAAAAACTTCCCAAATGCCCGCTAAACACGGATGGATTGACGGCTGCGATTATCCTGATGGTGAACCCGAAACCGATCGCCATAATGATATTCGACAGCGGCCCGGCAATGCTGACAAGCATCATGTCGCGTTTGGGGTTGCGCAGATTATAGGGGTTTACGGGCACCGGCTTGGCCCATCCGAACAAGCCTGTCATCAGCATCAGCGTGCCGAGCAGGTCGAGGTGGGCAATGGGATTTAGCGTAATGCGCCCCATATCGCGGGCGGTAGTGTCGCCAAGTTTAAGCGCCGACCAGGCATGGGCGACTTCGTGGACGGTGAGCGCGAGCAGAATTACCGGCATGCGCAGCAACAACATCTCGTATGACATTCCCATAATCATCTAACTTTCCTCCTCTTGCGAAGCGCTTTCTAAGAGCCGCGCCGTTTCAATTGCCATTTGCATTACGGATTCAGGCGTCAACTCGGTACGCAGCCGCACTTGCTCGCCGTATAATATTTCAAATTGATAATTCTCCGATGAGTCGAAGAATCGTTTGATACGTTTTTTTACGATGTCCTGTTTTTTTTCATCATCGTCACTATCGTCATCGTCGTCACTTTGGTTTTCGGTCTTATTACGGTTAATATTACCGGGTTGATTTTCGTTGCCGTCTATAAACAAATCTAACGTGCCGTCTTTGTTGATAACGATTTTTGAGCAGCCGGTGACGCGGCCTAATATTTTTAATCTCATTAGTAGCGTAAGCGCCTTAACGCACTCCGGCATCGCGCCGAATCTGTCTGAGAGGCCGCGTTCCATTTCTAATAGTTCCGCAGTTGTTTTTAGTGACGACATTTCCTGATATATAGATATGCGTGTCGGCCCGTCGGCGATGTATTCTGTGGGAATATATGCCTGCAACGGTATTTCGAGACGTGTTTCCGGCAGCGCGGGTTTTGATTCTCCGTCGCCTCTGATTTCGTCGACCGCTTCCTGCAGCAAACGGCAATACAGTTCGAATCCAACGGCAGCGATAAAACCGTGTTGGCGCGTACCTAAAATATTTCCCGCGCCGCGTATTTCCAAATCGCGCATCGCTATTTGAAAACCGCTGCCAAGCTCCGTATATTGCTCCATCGCCTTGAGCCTTTTTAGTGAGTCTTCCTTTATCTGCGCAAACGGAAGCGTCAAGAAAAATGCGTATGCCTGTTCGGACGAACGGCCTACCCGCCCTCTTAATTGATACAGTTGAGATAATCCAAGGGTATCGGCGCGGTTGACTATTATCGTATTGACGTTTGGAATATCCAGTCCGTTTTCGATGATGACCGTAGACAGCAATATATCGTACCGCCCCGCTATGAACTCTTTCATCACCGCTTCAAGCTCCGATTCGTCCATCTGCCCGTGCGCGCTTATCGTCTTTGCCTTAGGCGCCAACTGTTCGAGCCTCTCCTGCAGCGCGGGAATATTTTTTATACGATTGTTGACAAAATAAACCTGTCCGCCTCTTTCGAGCTCATTTTCGATAGCGTTCTTTACAAGTTCATCATGGTATTCCGCGATTCGCGTTTCAATCGGCAGCCTGTTTCGCGGCGGTGTGTTGATGATTGACAAATCGCGCGCGCCGATGAGCGACATGTGCAGCGTGCGTGGGATGGGCGTCGCGGTCATTGATAACACGTCAACCCTATAGCGTAGATGCTTGAGCGCTTCTTTATGCTTAACGCCGAAACGTTGCTCTTCATCAATCACTAACAAACCGAGATTTTTGAATTTTATATCCTCGGATAAAATTCTGTGCGTGCCGATCAAGATATCGACTTGCCCGTTTACGAGTCTTTCGAGCGTCGCTTTCTGTTCTTTGCCCGTGCGGAATCTGCTCATTGATTCTATGCGAACCGGAAAATTTGCCATGCGCTCGGAGAATGTTGAAAAGTGCTGCGCGGCAAGTATGGTAGTGGGGGCCAGGATAGCGACCTGATAGCCGGACATCACCGCCTTAAATGCCGCGCGCATCGCAACTTCCGTTTTGCCGAAACCGACGTCGCCGCAAATCAAGCGATCCATCGGCCTGTTAGATTCCATGTCGGCCTTAACATCTTTAATCGCCTGAAGCTGATCGGGTGTTTCATCGTAGATAAATGTTTCTTCAAACTCTTTTTGCCAAGTATTATCCGGGGCGCAGCTTATTCCTTCGAGGTATTGACGCTTGGCGTAGAGGTCAATCAACTCTTGCGCCATTTCGCGCAAGCTTTCGCGTGTGCGTTGCTTTAGTTTATCCCATGTCGATGTTCCAAGTTTCGACAACGCGGGCGCGATACCTTCCTTGCCGATGTATTTTTGAACCTTGTGAAAATCTTCGACGGGAATGTAAACTTTCGCGTTGTCCGCATAAATTATCACCATGCAATCCGAGACCGTATCACCGGCTTTCACACGTTCGACGCCGATGAAACGGCCGATACCGTGGTCTACGTGAACGATAGTGTCCCCCGGCGCGAGTTGGTCAAAAGCCGTTAACGGAACGCCGGATTTTTGTTTTCTGGTTTTTATCGGACGATGATAGGGCCGGTTCAAAAGTTGTGACTCGGTATAGACAAGCAGCCTGTTGTCATTAGACACAAATCCGCTGTGCAGCGTTGACGTACATATCTCTACGTATTGTTGATTCTCCCCAAGCAATTCCGCCATCCTCTCCGCATGGCCTGCGCTTGAACACGCGATTATGCAGCGATAGCCTTCTTCCGTGCGCTCACGAATATCTTTGACAATGGTGTCGATCTCTTTTTGCAGCGGAGGCAATGGAGCGAATGATGACGTGAATATCGCCGTATTTTGGGGAATATCGACGGTATCGATAAATACATTATTATAGCACGATAATTCTTCCATGATAAGCGCGTCATCAAGAAGCAATTTATCCGGCGGCGATACAAGCGACGCAAAAAGTTCGGGCACCCTGTCGATGTGGTGTTCGTAATTCGCCCGCGCTTCGCTAAGCCTGCGCTCTATGGGAACGATATCGTCAAAGACGATAATGGCGTCGTTTGGCAGATAATCTAAAACCGACGCGGTCTTAATATCAAACCAATGCAAAAACCACTCAATCCCTTCCAAGTCACAAACGCTGTTCCATTGATGTTCTAATCTGTGTATCGCCGATTTATTAATTTCCGCAGACTTGTCGCGGCAGTCTAACATCTTTTCAACCGCCGCCTCAATCTTCTCATCCGAAAAGCAAAACTCACGCATCGGTAAAATATCGACCGCTTTATGGTTGCCTACGCTCTTCTGCGTGAAAACGTCAAAAGCCCTGATAGACTCGATCGTGTCTCCCCAAAATTCTATGCGGTACGGATTTTCGGATAGAAACGGATACACGTCCATTATTCCACCCCTAATCGAAAACTCACCTATGTCGGTCGTCTGATTTTCTCGACGGAAGCCGTATTCCGTCAGCCATGCGGCTAACTTTTCTATAGGCGCTTCGCTATCGGTTTCCAAGTGGATGACGGAGTTAAACAGCTCCCGTCCCGGCGCTATCCTCTGCAGCAGCACGGCGGCGGGGGCGACGATGAGCCGGCGCTGTCCGTCCAAAAGGTCCTTAAGCACGCCAAACCGCGCCTCTGTGGTGGGCCCAAACGGCGACTTCATATTATAAGGAACGGCATCCCGAGACGGGAAAAGCGCTACTGCTTCGTCGTCGCCCAAAATGGCCCGGCAATCATTTACAATCTGCTCGGCGCGCTTGGCGTTTTCTACAACAACGAAGATAGAGGTCGCCGCCTGCCGATATAGATCGGCGGCTAAAAAAGCTCCGCCGGAACCCGTTATTCCCCTAAAAAGGGCGTTCTGTGGGCTTGTCTCGCAGTATTTGGATAATCCCGGAAATTCGAGGGAGGTGAATATATCAGACAGTTTGGCTATTTTCATATACGGGCGATCACATAATTTTTCCGGTTTTCATACATAATCACGGGAGCCGCCCAAAAAATCTATTTTAGGCCATAGCTCACGCAGGGCACCTAAGCGCGGCGCATTTTTCGAGGAATGAGCCAGGAAGGATTCGAACCTTCGACTCCCGCCTTAAAAGGGCGATACTCTACCGCTGAGTTACTGGCCCAACTATTTACCGCATTTCCAGCTACAGAGCAACAAAATAATATTGTGCGATGGGAAATACAAGAAAAAAAAATGTTTTTTGAAAAAAATATTGCGGCGAAATACACCTTACTATGATAGAGTCAAGAGTTTTCAAAAAGGGGTTGACTTTTGTCGAAGTTATTATTAGATTAACATGCAAGGCTGGAAATCAGGCATTTTAACCAAATAATAACTTTTTCAAAAGGGGTGTTTCGAATGAAAACACGAATTAAGGCGTTTTTGGCGGTGGTTTTGGTGGGTGGGGTCGTTTTTAGCGCGATGGCAACGAGGGTACAAATAGACTTGGACGGAGGCATCGGAATATATGGTCCGGCACCAACCAATCTTGCCGGTGTGGTTATACGTGGCGATTTATGGTTATCTAACTTCAATACAACATCTCCTACGGCAGGACTCTTATGGGCAACTGGAAACATCATCACTAGCAGTAATATTCATGCCATCGGCGACATCTACGGCAGAACAAAATTCTTTGTTCACCCCCATCCTACCAATGACACAAAAGTTATAAGATACATCACCGTAGAATCCGGTGAAGCCCTCACAGTCGTGCGTGGCACGGCTAAGACCGTAAATGGAGAGGCCACAATCAAACTGCCGGAACACTTTTCTTTGGTTACCAGTGCGATGGAACCGGTGACGGTAATCCTAACCCCCATAGGCGCACCGGCTCTGCTCTATACAAGGCAGGCCAGTAAGGATGAAATCGTGGTTGCGATAGGCAACGACTTCCGCGATGTCGAATTCGCGTATCAAGTAACCGGCATCCGCGACGGATTTGAAAATCAAACGGTCATCATGGACGAAGAAAAGTTGGATACTGAGACTACCATCCGAGAAGATGTGCTGGAAAGGATCAACGCATATAATGAAAGAGTTCGGGCACGGCAAGAGGAGATGAGAAGTAAAAGAATGGGAGAATCGGAGTATTTTGAGCAACCGGCAGAATTTAACGAAATAAACATCCCAAACACCAATAGAGAAACAGAAACCACACCAACTTTTAATCAGCCTGCCCAGCAAAATTACATAAACAACGAAACAGCCGTTGCTACTCCCACCGCCACAGAAACACTTACAGGCGAATTCGTAGCCGGCCCAAACCCTGCAGATAGAAGAGCCGGAGCGGTGATGAATTTCTTTTACCGAGGAGAACCAATAAGAAACGGACAGTTAAAAATCTACGATGATGCCGGAAAGGTCGTCAATAAAATCAAGATCAATGACAGAATGCCGGGAGATCAGCCAAATAGTTGGGTCGCCCTGTGGGACCTGACCGATAGAAGGGGTAGGCTTGTTTCCGAGGGTACATACCTTGTAAGAGGTACGCTTGTGACGCAAGACGGGAAAAGAGAGAGAGTTATGATAACAGTGGGCGTTCGGTAAATAAAGGGTTATTAAAAATTAATAATTAACTAAAATTAATAAAAAAGGAGCATGTTATGAAAACGAGTATAAAAATGAAATATACATTTTTAGCTTTTGGTTTCTTTATTTTTTCTTTTACATTTGCACATGGACAAGATAATAGGCTTATTTATTCTGAAACAGGGCTTAGAACGACAGAAAGAGTGGCAGAAGTTCTTCAGAGAAATAGAGCTTATATGTCCGTTGACTTTGTAAGAATCGATTTAGAAAAAATACGAAGCTTTGAGCAATTTACATTGCAATTTGAGGAAAGAAACATACTAATTAACAAAGAGCGAATAGATGTAAGAGGTGCAAACAGTTTTTGGTTTGTGGGGGGTAATAACGAAGGTAACCGTATCTATTTATCTATATTAGATAATGATGTACAGGGTGTTATAGAGACTCCCACAGGCATTTTTTCAGTAGTAACTACCGGGAATGATGAATATGCCATCGTAAAAGTCGACCAATCTAAATTTAGAGAAGCGGAGCCTTTAAGTATCGATTTTGAAGATGTTTTTGATCATGAAAATGAGAATATAACAACTTCTTCTACGCTTAGAGCGCATGATTGTAAAATAAGAGTTTTAGTTTTATATACTCCAAATGCCGTATCAAAGGTAAGCAATATTAAAAATACAGTATCGCTGGCTATAAATTTAACAAATGAATCGTTTATAAGGAGTGGTGTTAATCATCGAATTGAGCTTGCGTATGCTGGGCCAACTAATTATACTGAATCTCATTATTCAGCAGATTTATACAATTTTAGAGTCGATGGAAATGGCTATATGGATGAGGTTCATGCATTGCGGAATAGATATTCTGCAGATATTTCCGTGCTGTTAACTTACGATATCAATCTATGCGGAGTAGCATATATGGGCCCTGTTTCGGAAGATTTTGCCTTTGCTATTGTGAGCTCTGATTGCATCGCAGGTAATTATACATTTGCCCATGAAATAGGGCACTTGCTTGGATGTCACCATGATCATCATATCAGTACCAATACCACTATTCCTTATGGCCACGGTTATGTCCATAATTTACCATCAAATCGCTGGATAACTATAATGGCCTCGCCATCGAGTGCCTGTGTTGGTTGTCCAAGAATATTAAATTGGTCTAATCCTGATGTTGATACCAATGGTATTGCAATGGGTACACATGCCACCAATAACAATGCGAGGGTTTGGAATGAACAATCAAGTAGAGTGGCGGCATTCAGACAACCGGGGAACAATGTAGTTGTTACAGGCAATGATGTCTCTAACGGTATCTATATAGATATTATTGCTAAACAAAATATAACGACAAATGGAACGGTAAATATTAGGAACGGAAGCAGTGTAAGCATGAGAGCTGGGAACAGTATAACCTTTGGCCCAGGCTTTTCTGTTGAAGCGGGAGCAACATTTTCCGCAACGATTGAAAATATTAATGACTGTGGTAATTGATAATTTTTTAAATAAGCATTAAAAAGGAGAATATCATGAAACATTCATTACTATTCGTATCAATCGCAACATTTTTTATTACGTGCGGCGTATCTGACATAAATGGCATAAATGAGAACACTAATTATGTTCCGGATGTACCCCAAATTGCTGTCAAAGAAAGGCCTTGTGAGATACTTGAATATGTCGGAAAAATTGGTAATGATTTCGACTCTGCGTTAGATTCTCTCAGGAAACTTCCTGGC
>JAITUP010000187.1 GCA_031286265.1 Chitinispirillales bacterium
CAACACCGCTAATAATCACGGTGGTGGCGTGTTTGCAACGGGCGTTGGTAGTGTACTCAATATGATTGGTGGCAAAATCAGCAGCAACAGAGCCGGGGCTGAAGGTGGCGGTGTGCGTAACAATAATGGCGGCATATTCACCGTGACCGGCGGCGAAATCAGCAATAATACTGCCGGTAGCATTGGTGGCGGCGTGCGTATTGCTACCAATACCACAACATTTATTGTACAAGGCGGAAATATCATCAGCAATACAGCCGGTACCGATGGCGGAGGCATACACTTTGGCGGCGCGTCGTTTACCATGCAGGGTGGTGAAATCAGTAACAATACCGCCGGAAGAAACAGCGGCGGCGTACGTGTTAGCAGTGGCGAATTTACTATGACTAATGGCAAAGTCAGCGGCAACAGAGCAATCGAAACCGACGGCGGCGGTGTGCTTGTAACGGGAGCGGAAACTATATTCACCATGACTAACAGCGAAATCAGCGGTAATACTGCCGGAAGAAACAGCGGCGGCGTACATGTATCCGGCAGCAGGTCCAGCATGAATAATAGTAAAATCAACAATAATACTGCCGGTAATGACGGTGGCGGTCTGCTTGTAACGGGCGCGGAAAGCGTATTCACTATGACTAACAGCGAGATTATCGGTAATACCGCAGGGAGAAACAGCGGCGGCGTACGTGTTAGCAATGGCGAATTTACTATGACTAATGGCAAAGTCAGCGGCAACAGAGCAATCGAAACCGACGGCGGCGGCGTGCTTGTAACGGGAGCGGAAACTATATTCACCATGACTAACAGCGAAATCAGCGGTAATACCGCCGGAAGAAACAGCGGCGGCGTACATGTAGCGTCCGGTAGCAGGCTTGCTATGAGTAATAGTAAAATCAATAATAATACTGCCGGTAACGATGGCGGTGGTTTGCTTGTAACGGGAACGGGAACTATATTCACCATGACTAATAGCGAAATCAGCGGTAATACCGCCGGAAGAAACAGTGGCGGCGTACATGTAGCGTCCAACGGGTGTACTATGACTAACAGCAAAATCATTGGTAATACCGCTGCCAACGACGGCGGGGGCGTGCTTGTATCGGGAGAGGGAAGCGTGTTCACCATGACAAGCGGTGAGATTAGCGGCAATACTGCCGGTAGACATGGCGGCGCTATACGACGGGCCAACGGCGAAGTTAATATAAACGGCGGCGTCGTATTCGGAACGGGCGCAAATATCGCCGCGGTTGTTTCCGGCGCTCACAATCTCAACGCCGGTGACGCTTCAGCTCACAATAACGCCGTCATAATCGCGTGGAACAAACCCGCCGCCGAAACCCCGCTCAACTACACAGAAAGCGCGAATACCCATCTAACCGTGCTGCCGTCTGAAGGCGCGGCGGCTGTTTGGTCGGTTCACAACGGTGTGCTTGGGATTTCCTACAGAAACGGCGGGAATGTCGGTTTTATTCCCGCCGCGGCAAAATAATTTTATAGATAGGGGGGAACGGCAAGGTTGCCGCCCCCACAAATCTTTATCTTACTACTTGAAATCTCTGCGATACTGTTATGCCATCGCCGCCGATGTATCTGACGATGACACTGCCGGAGGGTATTGCCCGCCTCGGTAGCTGTATCGACCTCTGGTTGGCGCCTACGTTGGTTCTGTAGAGCTGCCTTCCTGTTAGGGAGTATACTGCTATCGTTCCGGCTCTTTCCGGTGCAAATGACAAAGAGATTACCGGCGCGCCGCGTCCGGTTTCCAGGCGCATATTGTATGTCGATGTGCTTCTGGAAGTTCTTGTGATATTGTGACGTATGGAAACAGGATTCTCTGTGGAGTAGAGCATGGCTCCGTCTACGCCTGCGGCGAGTAACACATCGTTGCCGTCAAAATAGATGGTGTTTAGCTCTCTGTTTGTCGCCCTGGGCAAATTGCTCCACGTGCCGCCGGACATTGGCATGGAAGCCATAACTCCGCTACCGCTGGCTACCGCTATATAGTAGCCTTTCGCCGCTATGACCTTCTTTGTGCTTGCCGGAAGCTGTCCGCCCGATATTGCCGTCCACGATCCATCATTGGCGGTAGTTGATGTGAATGCCGACGTACCGTCAAATGCAGTAAATACCTCCCCTGAGTACACTATCGACTCAATCCAGCTCGCTCCTTCAATCTGCTGAGTAGTCCATGTGGTGCGAGGAGCTACTGATGTACGGACTCTTCCGGCTTGCTGCCTGCAGTTGATTACAAATTGGCCGTTGCCGAAGCTTATTGTGTTTGGAAATTCGCCTCCTGCCCAAGCTCCGCTGAAGTCAGACCAGTTCTCTCCGGCATCTGTGGAAACGCGTATAATTCGCAAAGCTGTCAGTTCACTCTGGCCGTTACGTCCAACTGCGACGAACGTGTTTTCGATGCCCAAAACACCGAAAGCAACAGACATAAGCGAATCGCCGGGGGCGGCTATGTTGTTTCCTACCCTTGTCCATGTGTCGCCGTCTGTGGATTTGAATATGATTCCGCTACCACCCACCGCGATAAACGCACCGGCTCCGTACGTTACGCTTGTCAGGCCCGTCATTCCAGTTTCTGTCTTCAACTGCCAGCTTCTTCCGTCTGTAGATACAGCCGCGCCTTGATCCCCGACCGCTACAAATTTGCCGCCGCCGGAAGCGATTGCTCTATACGTCATGGTAGAACCGTCGTTCCGCACGGTCCAAGACGTCCCGTTTGTTGAAGTGTAAACCGATCCGAGTCTTCCGAGCGCCATAAACCTGCCGTCTCCGTAGTCTACGGCTATGAAATCGTCATACGGGTTCAGTCCAATCATTTCCGTCCACGTCGTTCCGTTGGTTGACGTTACCGATTTCCCCGCGGCCCCTACCGCTACAAATCTACCGTTGGCGTAGACCATGTCGATCATTCCGCCCGGCGTACCAGTTAAGGTTGTGGCTGTCCAAGCCGTGCCAGTAGGAGATGTAATCACGGCATTGCCGGCAGTATTCAGTACCGCAAATCCGATATCCTCACCGCCGTACGCTATGACGCTGAAAGGATGGTGGCCGCCGGTGACAAGAAATCCTGTCCCAGCCGGATTCCAAGACGTTCTAGTTGTATCAATGCGGCGCCCTATGGCATTTCCGTGTCCAACTATAAAAAACCCATCCGCACCAAACGCAAAATGAGAGCCAACCCCTGTTCCAGTAAGTGTAAACGTTCCCTCCCAATAGTTGTCTAAATACCAAAAAACCTCCTCATTACTGTTGCCACCGCCTACACAAGCGAAGTTGTTACCAATACCGTGAATCATACTTCTACAGTGGCCCGGTATGGATCCGGCTGGCTGCCAGTCGCTAGTGTTTTCCGAATAAAAAGTCATTCCTTGGCCTGTCGGCGCTACCATGAATCTGCCATTTCCATAAGCTACCGCCGTCAAAGCTACCCCCCGTGAATGCTGATTCGTCCACGCGCTACCGTCCCCAACCATTATCATCCCGTCCATAGTGGACGCGACAAAGGTCTCGCCGTTGGAGGCGAGCCCGCTGTATCGCGGGTTAAGGTTGTGCCACTGTGGCTGTGCGTAAGCCAACCCCGCGGCTAACGCTACTACGGCTACTGCTTTACCGATACGATACATAAAAACACCTCCGCGATTAAGATTTTATTTCATAAAAACATACATAAAATTAACTGCGCCATATTGGACTTGGGCGCTGCCGGACGACCGCTCGCCGCTCTGCGCCTCAATCCTCCTCTTCGTCCGCCCCGCCGCCATCCACCGCTTCGGCAATCCACTTTTGTAGCGCCGAGACGATCTTAGTCGCCTGATCTTTGCTCGAGATGTTGAACTTGCCCTGCGGACGATATTCTTCGCCCATCTTGCGATAGCGGCGGATGGAATAGCGATCGTGCCCGTAGCCGTCTTTCGCTTTCTCCCACTGCCGATACTTGAAAAGTACCGTCGCCCACGCGCCCCTTTTTGAGAGGATGATCTTGTCGAGTTCTTCCACGACAAGTACGCCGTCTTCCTCATATTCGATCGTCAGGTCTTCTGCTTTCGATGCCATTCTGTGCCCCCAATCTGTAATTCCAGTATGTAGCCCTACACTCCTCCAATATGTAATCTAATTGATTACCGTCCGAAACGCAATATTTTTTTATGGCAAAATATTATATTGTTCTGTGGTCGGAAATTTCACCGCCAAAACCAAGGAGCCCACTTTTGCGCATACTCCCGCCAACCGCATATCTGAAAGCCCTGAGCGGCGTATGCCGCAATTTTTTGGCAAAAGAACCGATATACCCGTTCTACGCGTCTTTCAAGCTGACATCGAGATGTCACTTCAACTGTCCATTCTGCAACGTCAAAAAAGACACCGGCCCGGACTTGCCGACGGCGGATATCAAGGCGATACTGAGAAACCTGTCCCGGTCGTCTGTGTTGATGACCAGTTTCGAGGGCGGGGAACCGCTTCTGCGGGACGATATTGAGGAACTGCTGAAATATGCCCGTCAATGCAAATTTTATCTATTATTCACGACAAGCGTTAAGGATATATTATCATACCCGGTAGAGCGATACGCGCGATATATCGATTTTTTGCACGTTTCGATTGACGAGGGGCACGATAATCTGGTTCTTTTTGACTCGTTGAAGGAATTATCGCGGCGATTGACCGGCCGCACCCGCGCACCCGGCCTGTCGGTACAAACCGTCGTTACCCCGGAAACCATCGATTTTCTTGATGGCAAGGTGCGGATGTGCCATGAAAACGGCGCGGGCATCGTTATCATCCCCGCGGCTAAAATGGACGATGCCAAAGACTGTTTCCCGGATATGGGCAGATTAGAGCGCAAAGTCAAATATCTACGCAGGATATATCCAAACACGATTCACACCCCCGCCGGTTTTTTTGATGCCTATCGGAAGGGAAAATGCTCAAGCGCGTCGATAATAATAGCATCGGACGGCCGTATCTACTACCCTTGCCACATATTGGGCCAAAAAGGCCCGGATTTGCGTGTTGACGACCTGTCAAAATGGCTGGCGTCAAAAGAAGCGGCGAATATGCGGACATCCATGAAACGGTGCGAGAGAAACTGCGGATGGTACCAGTATTATGCCATAGACTCATATACTTCGGTGGCATCGGCGGTTGAGGCGTTGAGACCGGTGGTTTTTTAAGATTGCGGATTTCTAACGTAGAAATACGACAAATGCCGTAACTCACCGCTTTCAGGGTACCACGCATACGCTCCCGGGACTAAGCGGTAGTGGGAGCCCTCGCTGTGGAGGCAGTAGAAAAATGTGTAGAAATCCTCGTGCCGCACCGCGGGATTGCGCAACGATATGATTTTTTCCTCGTTTTCAACCTCGTAATATACGATTATTCCGCCGTGGCCGTCCTCCCTCACCTGCATCTTCAGCGGCAATATCCTTTCATTGCTGCTATACACCACAAATCTGCTGAAAATCCAATATTCGCCGTCCATCCAAACGCCGTCGCTCGCCTTGATCCGCACCTTTACCCAGTGCCTGTTATCTACAAGCGTACTTTCCTCCGAAACGCCGAGTATCTGAACCTTGGTGAGTATGTCTACAGAAAACAGGATGTCGCTGTCATACGACGGTCCGTTTCTGACGTTGATCTTGTTTTCGTTTATGATCGTGTTGTAGACCACGCCTCTGAGAATGGCCACCCGCTCTGTGCCATATCCGGCGCATACGCTGTCGCCGGCGCCGATATAGCCGTGGCAGTCAAACTCCCAGCCCTGAAACAGATCCGCTATCAACCTCACAGAGTCCGAAACGGCCCCTCGCTCCAAAACAGACGCTGGAATGTTTGATGGTATCAAAGAGACAGGCTCCGCCATTTCGCTTTCGCGACCTCTGCGGCCGTCGCACGACAACACCGACAAACAGATAAAAACAACAAAACAGATAAAGCGTACCGCCACAAATCCTCCGCCCTTTGACAAATCGACCGACCTTAATCCATGCTATGGGAACGCAATAAATATAACATAAAATAATTGTAAAAAACCCAAATATTCGCCGTCTTCTTCAAAAAAAATCCTTTGGAAAACATTTTTGTATTGCTTTTTGACCTTTTATGTGCTATCTTTTAAAAAGGGGGCAGGCGTGCAATTGTCTCCGTAGAAACATTATTTTTGGCACAATACGCATATTAGTACGTACGTAATATCAGAATATCCGTGTGGCGCGGCGCCAAACAAAAATAAAAAAAACTGTAACAAAAAGGGAGCCGACGCATGTCTAATGTAATATATGAGAGGAATTTGCAGGTTTTTTCTTACTTTTAACCCTTTTTTAATCTTTAACAACCTTTACGAAGGAGGTAGTTGTGAGACATTTCAAAACTTTTGTGGTGGCTATGGCGGCAATAGGCGCCTTAGCCGTGGGGGCGTGGGCGGAGGTGGACGTCACTGTCAAATTTAATGATGCGGAACCGCTAATACCTGCCGAAGAAGCCTTTGTGGCGCTCGGCAGCACAATTATATTGGGGGTGAATGCGGAACTCACGGGCGAAGATGCGGAAAATTACAAGCTTGCTTTTCAGTGGTATTCCTGCGGTGAGGCGACTTGTGGCAATAATGACCCGGAAGCGCAGATAGACCAAGACGATGGTCTTACCGCCGTTAACTCCGATGGCGACGCGGATGAGTATGAACTCACGGCTGGCACAACCGCGGAAATTTTATATTACCGCGTCATGGTCAAAGCGGTCGCCACAGAAGACGATGCGGTGGGCGACTCAGTATGGTCGGAAGTCATCACAGTCAATGTGGTTGCCGTTGTCGAGAGCATCGCGTTTACTGATGAAGATGTTCTTGTCCTAGTCCTTTCTTCAGACGGCACGGCCACGCTTAATTTTGAGAACGCTGGCGTAGCAGTTGACCCCACTTCTTTTACAGACGCTGTCACCTGGGAGGTTCATGATGCCGGAGGAACGGGAGCGGCCATTAACGATGCCGTACTCACGGTAAATGCCGCCGGGACAGCTACTATCAGAGCGTCAATTGCAGACGGCGCCATAAATTCTGATGATACGGAACTGCTGACTTTCACAAAAGATTTTACTGTCACGGTCGTCGAAGAAAGCACTCCGCCGGTAGTAACAATCGACATTACCGAGCAACCGGACTTTTGGCAAGCGTTTGAAGTAGGGACTATCGAGGAAACCGACGTGTTAAAGGTGGAAGCCGAATTATCTATTGAGGACGCTACCATAGAGCTCGTTTACCAGTGGTTCCAGTGCGAAATAGCCGATGATGCGGAGGTATCCGCGGACCTTACCACTCCGGCGAATCCCGAAGACTTAGCGGCATGGCTGAAAAATTGCGCGGATATTGAAGGCAACACCGACTGGGAAGCGATAACGGACGCGACTGACGCGGAGCTCGCAATCCCGGCCGAGCTTGCCGTGGGCGCGTATGCTTTCTACGTTGCGATCAGCGCGATAGACGCGGGTACCTCGGCGGCGGCGGATGCTATTGATCCGATAGTTTCCGATATCGCGGTTGTCATTGTCTATGAAGCTCCCGAGCCTGGAATTCTGATAACCGAACAGCCCGCGAACCAGAAAGTTGTAGTTGATGAAACTCCCGACGCCTCTGTCACTCTGACTGTAGCCGCTGAAATCGTTAATGGCGAGGCAGAGGAGTTCACAATCGTTTTCCAATGGTTTGGCTGTGATCCCGCCGCTCTCGACGGCGAGGGGCCTGATTTTATCGATTGCTCGGATATTGATAATTTTACCGAAATTCAAGACGCTAACGGCGCGACATTCGATGCCCCAATCGACGTCGCCGGAATCATGCGCTACTACGTATTGGTAAGCGATGAGGATGAGAGTCTTGAGCCGGTAGCGTCCGCCATTGCTACGGTTGAGGTGCTCGCGGGCGACGTGTTCATTATCATTTCCGTAAACGATAAGCTCGGCAAAATTTATGACGGTAGCGTTGTCGGCCTCGACGACATAGAAATTAAGGCCGTCGCGATCGATATTACGGCTGAAGAAGCCGAAGAAGACGGCTTGACGTTGACCGTCGTGACGACTTTGGACAACGACGCGGATATCGACCTTGACTACACTTGGCTTTTCTGCGTAGTCGTCGATGCTGAGGATGAAAATGCGGAAGATTGTTATGATGTAACAACTTACGCGTCTCTTCCCTCAACCGGCTTTGCCGCTGTTGAAAACACTCTCGTAATCGCGTCTGATGTTCTTGAAGCCGGTAGATATTACTCATTCATGGTCACAGTTAAGACGGATGAGGAAGAAGACGGAGAGCCTGCGCCGCGAGAGACGATCGGTTTCGTAATTGTTAGCGTTGATGGGGAAGTCGGCATTCTTGAAATTGATCGCGAAGTTCCCGCGGTCGTTGAAGAGCCGGTAGTGACAATCGTTCCTACTCGCGCCGCCACATCTCAGCTTGTTGTCGGCCCGAGCCCTGTCGCCATCGGCAATGTTGTGAACTTTTTCTGGCAGAATACTTCCGGCAAGCTCCGTGTTTTTGATGCTTCCGGTAAATTTGTCCGTGAAGTTACAGTTGCCAAAGGCTGGGACTTAAAAGACGCCCACGGCCGATTCGTAGTTGAAGGCACATACGTCGTCCGCGGCGTTCTGGTTGCCAACGACGGTTCCCGGGTTCGTGTTTCGGCTCCTGTGACGGTTGTTCGGTAAATTTGCGTTACACAGACAAGGGGATTTTTCCCCTTGTCTTATTTTAGAGTAGAATGACTATAAACCCAAATTTTTCGTTATGATGCTTTTTTAAAACCTTTTTTTAAAAAGGTCCGCCTGACCCTCTGCTATTAACCCGGCGGTAATTAACCTCAATTATCTATTGAGTTTGTCTTTGTTTTTTGGTGACGGGGCTCATAAGTTCCCTCTTTCAATCAAACGGCAGGATGTACACTGTACATCCTCACTCACTTCGAGCATAGTTTATCATCCGTAACGCCCCGATACGATAGCCCCCTGCGGTCCCCCATAAGCGGCGACCGCTTACGGGGAACATGTGGGCATACTATCGGGGTAAAAATGCTAAAATCAAAAACAAAACCACACCATAGACTTGTTTTGACTTTAGCATTACACCCGACCGTAGGGTTTTAGGATACGGGTTTTAGCGTAAGTCGGTTTTAAAATGGGGGCGTTACGGGAGATAGGCTATGCTCGAAGTGAGGGAGGGTGTACAGTGTACACCCTGCACTATG
>JAITUP010000131.1 GCA_031286265.1 Chitinispirillales bacterium
GCTGCGCGGCGATATCGCCAAATAGCAGCGTGAATACGGAGTTTTTATATTCACGGTTGGCGGTTTGCGCGGCTTCATATTCGGGGGTCGCAGTGTCCATGATCATAATATAATTAAAAATTAGGGTAGCGAATCAAAATAAAATTACAAAAATCCGGGGTGCGGAAAAACCTTGCCTAACCGCAACGGCGGGTAGGGGCGCTACGGCCCCAACCCGCCGCTACCGACATTAAACCCCTACCGGGGTTTTGCCAAACACCTCACCAACGCCCAGAATGAACATCGCCCTATCCATTCATACGACCCTTTGTTGTCCCAAACATTACGGAGCGGTGTCAGGGGGTTAGGCGGACCTTTTTTAAAAAAGGTTTTTAAAAAGCATCCTAATGGAAAATTCGGGTTTAAAAATAAGTTTGCTTTTTTGTAAAAATTGTATTATATTCTAGTATCGGGGTAGCATTTTTGCGTCGTAAATTAATTGGGATTGGTGTGCCGACTGGCGTGTCAATTTGTTGCTTTGCATGAAGGCAGGCAGGTCTGCACAGCGCCGCTCCCATGAAGTCCTTGCGTTGTACTTTTCGCGTTGTAACCTAATCGCATTGTGTTTTAGCGTTGCGCCTCTTGCGTTGCGCGTCTGCTAACGCCATTGGGTTATAATTTTGGCGGTTTAAAATAATATTAATCCTTTTTGAAGAGGAGAAATGAAATTTGTGTAGTGCCTTTGGTATGTATAGCAGTTCCACTTAAAAATAGTACCTGTATCGCCCAACGACTGCACGTTACTCCGTGATGTCGCCGGACAACGCAGGTACCATTTTAAAGTGGAATGAGTATAGTAAAAAAAATAATCTTTAACTTTTTCAATAGGAGGTTTTTATGTCGAAGAAAATGGAAGGCAAGACATTCTTTGGCGTGGTCGCAGTTGCTTTTTTTGCCCTTTTGCTGTTTATGTTCTGCGGTGGAGATTCCAATCCTACGGGCTCCTGGAGCGGTGGCCCCGGTGAAACCACCACGGGAGGCGGCCTTGTTCTTGGTGCGGGTGAGGCGTGGATAGAAAGTGGTACAGGTATGGTGGGCTTTGTTTTTATGGATGACGGTAAATATTTTCCAATTCTATCGACAGACGGTACCAACTGGATTACCATTCCAGATCCGCTTGATTACACTGTGAGCGGCAACAGGTTGACGACAGAGCCGGAAACAATGCTTGAGACCGTATATACTTTTAGTATAACAGGTATAGGCGGTTCAACCCTTCAACTCACGGTTGTCTCGGTTGGAGGTGTTGAGGCTCCGGCGGGAGTTCCGCCGATGGCCTACGAAAAACGAACCGACATATCTATAGCGGGTATCGGCCCCTACACTCTCACTATTAACGTAGTTCCGGCAAACAATAGCGGCGGCAGCGTGACACGCACGCCAAGCCTCATGGTCTACAATCACGGGGCGGTGGTTAACTTAGAGGCTGTGCCGGCAGTATCGGCAGGCTACACATTCGACGGTTGGTCTGGTGCGTTAACATCTGGAAACCGTGTTGATTCGATCACAATGAATGATAACCTGACGTTGACCGCAACTTTCCGGCCGTTTACCGAATCGGACTACCACTACGACAGCTACTGCGATTTGGGCCCGATCTCTGGAGATCAAGGCGGCTGTATACGTATAAACAAGGGTCACTGGGAAGGCCCTCCATGCGATCTGCAGGGCGGCACCGTTGTAGGGCACTATAACAATTGTTCCCCGGGTTCCCTAAGCGGTTTCTATTGCGACTACGGTTTCAATAACTGTCAACCAATAAGAGCCCTGGCCGATTGCAACCCGGAGCATGGTGTGGCCAAGATAGGTTCATGCTCCGCCGCCGGTGGGATATACTGCGATTACGGTCAACCTGGCCAGTGGGGCAGAGGTGGCTGTTTTTTCAATACCGGGACCGCCTGTGATCAGCATTCCACTGCAGTTAGTCTTACGCAATGCGTAAGCAGCAATACCAGTAATCCCTGCATCGCCGATCCGTATGAGCCCGGTGCCTGGGGTGGGTCAGGGCTGTTTTGCAATCAATAATCGATCCACGTTAGTGAGGGGAGGTGGGCGGTCGAGAGACCGCCCTTTTCAGCATCCTCTAATCAAGATGCTTGCGATCATGGATGAGACGACCATTATTCCTATTACCATTTTCCAGTTTATATCCGAAAAAATCCCGACACGTTCTTTTTCTGTGCCTCCGAATTCTTTTGCTCTGATTTCCTCGTAGTCGTCGTCTTCAAACGGCAGATCAATTCCGTCGAGGTATGTACTTTCCGACCATCCGGTCTGCTCGTCCGATCCGCACGTTGGGCACGCGCGGGCGTTCCCCGGCGCTTGCTCGCCGCAGTTGGGGCATACGAAAGATGTTTTTTTTATGGTTGCCATGCGTCAAATTCGGCAGCCGCGGCGTTGCGGCTGCTTAAATCGGGTTAGGCCGGTCTTGCCGTTATTTCTCGATTTTGTTTACTAATTTGGTTAAGCGGGATTTTTGGTTGGCCGCATTATTTTTGTGTATGAGGCCGATTTTGACGCTCTTATCAAGTGCCGAAACCGCCTTTTTGAGCGCCTCTTCCGCGTTTTCCTTGCTTTTGGCCTCAACTACGCCCTTGACCGCTGTCTTCATGCGCGAGCGGTTGGCCCGGTTTTTCAGGTTGGCTTTTTTGCTCGTGCGAGCGCGTTTTTCCACCGACTTATGTCGCTGCATTCCTACACCCCTCCTTAAATTGCGTTAAACTGCACATACCGATTTCAAGTACAATATCAAAATCATCCGACGGTAATATAATATTTGTGCTTATGATAAATGCATTTTTTTTAAAATAATTTCACTACAGATCGCCAATCACACCGTCTATAATTTTCAGCGCGTCATCATATTCGCAAATCAAAATTTTGTTGGCTATTTCTTCCAGCGCGTTGTCCGTTTGCCCGTCCCACGATTTTCCCTGCAATTCCGCTAGTATCGTGTCCGCTGTTTCGATATCGAGGTTGGCGAGTGCGTTTTTCAGTTTGATGACCTGTTCCTTTGCGATTGGTTCGGCCGCGTTTCCGCCTCTTTTTTTGTCGGTTGCGGAGATTACGTAGCCTACGTTACGCAGTAGTGCATCGAATTCGTCTATAAAGACGGCGCTGTTGTTTTTGATGTAGTTGGCGTCTTCGTTTTTGGCTGCCAGTTCCATCGCTTTTGCGAGGCTCGATAGTTTGGCCGCGCCCACGCTTGCCGCCGCGCCTTTCACGGCATGCGCGCATGCGGCATAGTTTCTCAGATCGCCTTTTTGACAATGCTCGCGCAGCTTGGCTATTGTCTCCATGCCGTCTCTGTAGAAAGCGGAGAGTACTCTGAGATAATTTGCTTCGCTGCCGCCTGTCATGTAGATGCCGGTTGTAATGTCAATTCCCTGAATTTCAAACGACGGGGCGGCCTGCTCCGGTTTTGCCATTCCGGCGTATGCTTGCAATTTATTTTTGGGCAGCCATGTTTCTAATATGGCGTTGAGTTTTATCATTTCGACCGGCTTTGCCAAAAAGTCGTTGAAACCGTTTTGCAAAAACATTTCCTTTACACCGGACATCGCGTTGGCCGTGAGCGCCACTATCGGGACGTCCTTGCAGTTGCTTTCGTTCAGCTCGCGGATTTTGAGCGTTGTTTCTATGCCGTCCATATCCGGCATCATGTGATCCATGAATACGATGTCGTAGGCGGTGTGTTTCACCATCTCTAAGGCTTCTCTGCCGCTTCGGCAGATGTCTATTTGCATTCTGTAGGGCAGCATTAGCCCTTCCGCTACCCGCAGGTTCGTTATCAGGTCGTCTACTATGAGTATTTGCGCCGTGGGGGCTATGAAACGCACATGTCCTTGCGGCGTTTCCGAGCTGTCCGCGTCTTCGATGCCGTTTAGAAGGTTGGCTATCGTTACGGAGTGCGCGGGCATTTCGAGCGTTCTCACATTTTTTCTGTTTATGGTATTTTCACCGTATTCCGACAGGCGCGCGATGGTGATGCTTATTCCTAAATTTTTTATTATCTTATCGATACTTTCAAACAGAAATGATGAAATAAACGCGTGTGAGTACGTTCTTTTGTTGAGTTCTTCAAGAAACATCGATTGGTTGGAAATGAGCGTATAGCTAACGCCGAGGTTGCTTAAAGTGTCTGTTATCGAATCTAAATATACCTGCCTTGTTTCATATATCAAAACACTTATGCCCACGGCATCGTTGACGAACGCGAATTTTTCGTAGGCGCCGATTTTTTGAGGAAGTCTTGCCGTGAATGTGCTGCCTTCGCCATAGGCGCTATGAACGGAGACGCTGCCGCCCATCGCCTCGCAGAGATTTTTTGTAATAACGAGTCCAAGCCCGGTTCCCTCCGTCACCTTGTCCACGCGCATGTCGAACTGTACAAAGTCTTCAAAAAGTTTGTCCTGATCTTCCGGTTTTATGCCGCAGCCGCTGTCGGAGATGTCAAAAATCATTGTAACGCTGTCGTTGCCTAATTTCTCATAGCTCACGCGGATTGAGATGTAGCCCTTGTCGCAGTATTTGAAAGCGTTGCTTAGAAGATTCAGGAGTATCTGCCTTATGCGGACTTCGTCGCCGATGAGACGATTTGGGGTATTGCAGTCTACGTTGGCCACGAAAAATATCTGCTTGTCTAAAACACGCGTGCGGATAATGCTTATGACATCGTTCAGAAGCGACAAAAGCCGATATTCCATTCCAATGATTTCGAGTTTCCCCGATTCGATTTTCGAGAAGTCGAGAACATCGTTGATTATCGCCATCAGGTTGCCGCTTGCTTGCTTGATGCTTAGCGCGTGTTCGCGTATGAGGCCTGTGGTTTGTTCGCGCAGTATGAGTTCCGACATTCCGGCGATCGCGTTCATCGGCGTACGTATTTCGTGGCTTATTCTTGCGAGGAAGTTTGTTTTTGCCTTATTGGAGCTCTCGGCGGCAATCGCCATGCCGTGTAGTTCCGTTTCATCGTGCATAAAGAAAATCGCTCCCATGATTTTCCCTGTCGTGCCGTTGAACGGTACGATGCTTGTTTTGTAGCAGCGTTCTTCGCCGTTCATCATGGCCATATGTTTGCCGTGCGTTTTGGGCGCGCTGCCGCTCAAAACTTTATGCAATTCCTGTTGCAGCGACCGTATCCACGTCTCCGGCATGATTGATGAGAAAATCCCGGCAAAATTTTGCCCTGCCAGCGCGTCGGCATCTATCCCAATCTCGTTCAGCGTCTTTTTTGTGCCCAAAATGTACGTCATGTTTGCGTCAAGTACCAAGATTATGTTGGGGGTAGTGCTGAATATCAGTCGCAAGTAGGTATCTTGCTCGTCTATCTGTTTTCTTAGCGATTCATAGATGCTTTTTTGAAAAACGGTGTACTGTTCATAAGAGGAAACCAAATATTCAGTTTCCTTTAATTTCCTGACAAGCGCCCTGTTTTCTTTGTTCAGGGCAACTAATTCTTCCTGTAGGGCGGCGGTGTTTGTGTTGTCGTCTTTTGGCGTCATGGCATCAAATCCTTAGTCAAAATACGCAGGCGATTAGCGCCTGATTAAATTCGAGATTATTCGGCTTGCCGCCGGCAGCGCTTATCATGGGGTACATTTCTCCGCTTGAGTAGACCGCTATATAGTTAAAATTATTTTTCAGATCGTCGCGCATCAGTTCAAGTTCCGCCAACGGTTCGCTCAAAAGGCCATATCGTCTGCCTATGCACGAGTAGAGTAGAGCGGTGCCGCCGCCGCTATGATTTTTGTTTATATCGTCTGTGAGCTGCTTTGCCGTTTGGAGTACAATATCTCTCGTGTTGAACGCTATCGACAGCGCCGTGCCGGTTACAAGCCGTCCGCCGCAGTAGACACCGTCGTCGTCTATCAAAAACGGGATACGTAAAATATCCACCTCATCGCCGTGTTCGTCCTTAACGTGCATAACGAGTATGCTCGACAGCAGCCCCTTATTATGATCGCCGGTGTCTTGCTCCGCAAATCCCAAGTTTCTGAAGAAAGTTGTGGCGTTCATGTTGTTCATTTCGAGCAATTTGTTGTGATCCGCTTTGGTAATCACCCCGACGCGCGGCATAATCACGGCTTCTTCGGTTAGCGAGGCTATGTAAAATTTTGGATTGACGTTGCCGCTGATAAACACAGCCGCGAATCTGTCTTCAAAATTTTCGCCGCAGTAGAAAGTCCGGTGTCCTTTCTGGGCGGAGGAACTGTCCGTCAGCTCATCGTTGGCGACCGCGCCGAACACGGGTATTTTTTCATCTATTTTCAAACTGGCGGCGGCGTATTCGCTTTGGAGCGGGTGAACGAAAAACGGTGAGTACAAGAGCGCCAGTTTGGGCATTTCCGGTAGCTTGTCGCAGGCGTCGTTATAGCATTTGCGCATGATATCCGTTATTGTATCGCTGTTCGCTTCGTTGGGGATCGTGTCGCTCAGGCTGCATGAAAATTGGCAGTCGTCGCTTGTTAAAATCAGTATCGAGAGTATGTAGGTGCCAACCGCGTTGCCCGCGCCGTGCGAGACGGATGTCATCCCGACGGTGGGGAAAGGGAGCGCTTTTGCTACCGCGGCATACACGCCGGACGAAACAAACTCCGCGTGCGCGCTGATGATGCCGATGGTATTGGTCAGGATGGCGGCAGACGCGGTTTGCTCGGCAATCTGCCTGACCGCCTCCTCCGCGTCGTCGACTTCCGTGATTATTGCAGTGTATGATTTAATCACTAGTACCCCTATCATTGGTTTGCCGAGAGATCGGCGTTTTTAGTTTGATTCCGTTCTGCCTGTACTCATCGCTACATTATTGAAGTCCTGCTCGTGAGCCAAAAATATTTTTACGAGTTCGGGGTCGAAATGCGACCCGCTACCGCATTTTATTATGTCTACGGCGGCTTCATGCGTGAGCGGTTTTTTGTAGGGCCGCTCCGAAATCAGCGCGTCGTAAACATCGGCGATGGCCATGAGCCGCCCCTTGAGCGGGATAGCGTCTCCCGCAAGTCCGTGCGGATATCCGCTGCCGTCCCATTTCTCGTGGTGCGTGCTCGCGAATATCTTGGCATATTCGAGGAAAGTGGCCTCGGCCGTATTTTCCTGTATCTTTTCTATCACTTTCAAGCCAAACGTCGTATGCGTCTTCATCTCGTCAAACTCTTCAGGCGTCAATTTGGCCGGCTTCTGAAGGATGCAGTCCTTAATGGCGATTTTTCCGACATCGTGCAACTGCGACGACTGCAACAGGAATTCAAGATTCCACCCGGAAACCTCCTCCTTATACTTGTTTTCATCCGTGAGCAGCGCGTTTACAAGTATGCGCAAGTAGTTCTGCGTCCGTTCAATGTGCCCTCCAGTCACGTCGTCCCGGCATTCCACAAGTTCCGCCACGGTCTTCAAAATGGCGTTTTGCAGGTCGATAACGGTTTTGGTTTTCTCCGCCACCATGTGCTGGAGGTTATGGTTATAATCCTCCAATTCATGCTTTTGTTTTTCTACGAGCATGTGGACTTCTATACGCTTGAGCAGAAGCGGCGGTGAAAACGGTTTTGAGATGTAGTCTATGGCTCCGAGGGATAATCCTTCGAGCTCGCTCCCGCTGTCGCTACGCGCGGTGAGGAAGATTACAGGAATCTCCGCGGTTTTCGGGTCTTTCTTGAGTATTCCGATGATTTCAAAGCCGTCCATATCCGGCATTTCAATGTCGAGCAGTATCATGTCGGGGGTGGCCTTATCGAGCATTTCAAAGAGCTTTTTCCCCGAGGGTATAGTAAAAACCTTATACTTGTCAATCAACGCGCTCTTGCCAACGGTAAGGTTGGTGAGATTGTCGTCCACCATGAAAATGGTCTTGCGTTTAGTTTCTTCCACCTTGCTGCCACCGCCTTTCGTGTATCTGTTGTCTGCGCCCATTGGGAACGCACATTCCACCTTATATTATAACATAAGCGGGCGGCAAAATGCAATTTTTTTTTGTTTTTTTTCAAAATTTTTCGCTATTTATTTTTATTCTTGCCTTTTGGGCCGCCGGATAGATATATTTAGAATATATCAGCCACAACCTACACACCCGTTCAGGAGGGAATTATGAGCATAATCGTAAGAAAGCCGACCGAAGCCGAAAAAAACGACATGGCGTCAAAATCCGTATGGGGATGCGGCGTGTCGGAGTTTAATTGGCATTATGACAGCGAGGAAACGGCTCTTATCACAGAAGGTGAGGTGGAAGTTTCTTATGATGGAGGAAACGTATCTATCGTTGCCGGGGATTATGTAGTATTCCCGAAAGGCCTGTCCTGTGTATGGAAAGTCACGAAGCCTATTAAAAAACATTACGTTTTCAAGTGATTGTGGTATTAACCCGGGGGCAATTAACCTCAATTATCTATTGAGTTTGTCTTTGTTTTTTGGTGACGGAGTAATATCAGTAATTTTTTTTGATTTTTTTGGTGACGGGGCTCTGCCCCGTAACGCCCCGATACGATAGCCCCCTGCGGTCCCCCATAAGCGGCGACCGCTTACGGGGGACATGTGGGCATACTATCGGGGTAAAAATCCTAAAATCAAAAACAAAACCACACCATAGACTTGTTTTGATTTTAGCATTACACTCACCCGTAGGGTTTTAGGATACGGATTTTAGCGTAATTCGGTTTTAAAATGGGGGCGTTACGGGGGCGGAGCCCCTGTCACCAAAAAAGAATTTGATTTTAAAGA
>JAITUP010000188.1 GCA_031286265.1 Chitinispirillales bacterium
TTGGCTTGTGGCATCAAAATCAAAGTCTTTAAAATCTTTTTTGGTGACGGGGCTCATAAGTTTCCCTCTTTCAATCAAACGGCGGGGCTGTCTCAAAAGCCGTCATTGCGAGCGCCCAGCCCACCCCGTCATTGCGGGCCTGACCCGCAATCCCCAACGACAAGATTACATAGGGGGATTGCCTTACGGCGAGATAAACAAGTTGCGGGTCAAGCCCGCAATGACGACTTTTGAGACAGCCCCGTGGGGGAATTTTTGTGGCACCGGTTGCTACCAAGCGTTGCATCCCTTGCGGGATGCACCCTAAAACCCATATACTAAAATCAACCCCAACCACATCCGAATGAACATCGCCCTATCCGTTCAGTCGAGCCTTTGTTGTCCCAAACATTACGGAGTGGTATCGGGGGGTTAGGCGACACATTTTAAAAAAAAGGTTTTTAAAAAACCACCGCACCCCAACCCCGCCCGAATGAACATCGCCCTTTCCGTTCAGTCGAGCCTTTGTTGTCCCAAACATTACGGAGCGGTATCGGGGGGCTCGGCGACACATTTTAAAAAAAAGGTTTTTAAAAAAGATTTTTTTAAAAAAGATTTTTAAAAAAATTTGGTTTAATAATTTTTCTGAGTTATTTTATTACAGGCAGGTGTGCCGACATGGATTGACACAGCCACAATAGCTAAAAATTACAAGGTTTGAAATTAGCGATATACAAAACCTGTAAAATCTTTTTGGTACGGGTAGCCGGGCTGACGGTTGATGAAATTTTACGATGGAAAGTGGAAGGAAGCAGATAGCGCAATGAAGGGATTTATGGAATATTTTTTGTCGGTGTTGTCCGATGTCGATATTGTCATTCACAATGTCACTATCCCGATGTATACCGTAAGTTTGTTGATTTTGGCGGCTGCGGCTGCCGGTGTTTATTTGATTGCCGTCAATGTTTTTTTGCCGATATTGAATACGTTTATCAGGAGGACCAATGCGACTGTGGCCGACGCTTTGTCGAGCAGTAAGCTTTTGCGTCGCGCGTTTCATTTGATTCCGGCTACGATACTTGCCGTGGGGTTGCCGGTTATTATGGGCGACGCTGGCGAGCGGGAAGCGTTGGGGCTTGCGCCGAAGGCGCTTGGTCTGTATTATGTTCTTATTGGTTTGGCGATATTCGACGCGCTTTTGAGCGCTACCCGTAATATTTTTGACAAGGATAACGAGAGGTACAAAAAAGTCGGTCTCACAGGCGCGCTTCAAGCGCTCAAAATAGTAGGTTTAATCGTGGCCGTTATTTTGGCTGTTAGCATACTTGCCGGAAAGAGCCCGGTCTATTTCCTTTCAGGGCTCGGAGCTTTTACGGCGATACTCATGCTGATATTCCGAGACCCGATTCTCGGTCTTGTTGCGGGGGTGCAGCTTTCGGCGATGGATTTGGTGCGCAAGGGGGATTGGGTCGACATCCCGAAGCATGGGGCGGACGGTACGGTGGTTGATATAACGCTTACTACGGTCAAGGTGAGTAATTGGGATAAGACATTTACCGCAATACCGGCGTATGAGCTTGTCGCGAATTCTTTCAAAAATTGGCGCGGAATGTTTGAGAGCGGCGGCCGGCGGATAAAACGTTCGATACGGTTTAGCGCGCGCAGCGTCCGTTTTCTTACCGATGAAGAAATCCAAAATTTGCGCAAGATAAAACTGATAGAAAAATACATAGTCGAGAAGACCGCGGAGATATGCAATTACAACGAGGCTGAATTTTCCGAAGAAGATTTGTGTATGCAGACAAACGGAAGGCGTCTCACAAACATCGGTACCTACAGAGCCTATTGCGACGCGTATTTGCGCCACCATCCGGGTATAAACCAAGACATGATGATCATGGTCCGCCAGCTTCAGCCTACTGAGCTTGGACTGCCGCTCGAAATATATGCTTTCACAAGCGACGTGATGTGGGTTGGCCATGAAAACACCCAGTCGAATATCTTTGACCATTTCATTTCGATTGTGCCGGAATTTGGGCTGGAGATGTATCAACGGTAAAATTAAAATCGGAGAATGTGTGGGCGCAGATTTTAAGTACATCGATTCCGAGTTGGGCCAGATTATCGTCCAGTTTCTGCTCTATGCCCAAAAGGAAAAAGGTTACTCCGAACTCACGGTTGGCGCCTATAAAAGCGACCTCGAACAATTTATGGATTTCCTTGCGTCAAAAAAAATCGAACCGACCGCGGTCGCCGCGCTATCGAAAACGCCGCTGAGGCTATTTATGCACAGTGTGCGGGAGCAAGGGCTTAAAGCTCGGTCGATCGCCCGCAAAATCGCATCGATAAAATCGCTATGCCGCTATTGCGTGAAACAGCGTATCATTGCAATCAATCCGGCAAAAACACTCGTAACGCCAAAAATGGACAAACCTTTGCCGGTGTTTTTGACATCGACGCAGGCTAACGAGCTTGAAGAAACATCGACCCCAATAACCGAGAGCGCACGCGATCGTGCTATTGTGGAACTCTTTTATGGAAGCGGAATGCGGCTTTCCGAATTGCATGGACTCACATTCGGTGATATTGACAAAAGGAAGATGGTCGTGAGGGTTTTGGGTAAGGGAAAAAAGGAACGGTTCGTCCCGCTAACGGATCAGGCGGTTGTGGCGATTGGGGAATATGTAAAAGAGAGGGCGGGCGGAGCAGGAGTAAACGATACCGTTTTTGTGAATGCCAAAGGGATGCCGCTATCTAAGCGGCAGATCGAAAGAATTGTTGAACGCAGCTTATCACGGGTCAGCCTACACAGGAAAAAAAGCCCACACGTACTACGGCATTCATTCGCCACGCACCTGCTTGATTCCGGGGCCGATATCAGGGCAGTCAAAGAATTGTTGGGCCATTCATCACTGGCAACAACACAGGTCTACACGCATATTTCACGTGAGCATCTTATCAAAGCATACAAACTTGCGCATCCTAAGGCGGAGGCGAGTAAATGAAACGAAGAAGTTATACTTTTATAGCCGCTATCGCCATACTCGCTGCCACTATCGCGTTTGGGCAAAATCGGGGCGAGGATAGTGAGCGTACGCTAACGCTTGAATCTTTCGTCTGCAAAGATGCGTATGGCATCGGCGATACCGTGACCGTGGAAATCAAGGTCGGCATTCCGCGGGGCTACCACCTCTATTCAAATCCGCATGGCCCCGGGATCGGGAGGCCGCTTGGCTTGTACGTTAATAAATCACATCCTGCAAACAAAGACGCTGCCGCGTGGAGCATAAGATGGAATGAAGCGCGTAAGAATGCTCCCAAGCGGTTTAATCCGCCGGTAGGCAGGTGGGTATGGGCGTTTGAAACGGAGACGCATTTTTTTATTAGAGGTGTCGTCGGCAACGTGGAACACGGGGCGCGGAATGCAATATATGATGTGATAATAGACGCCTTAATCTGCCGTACGGATTGCATCCCCGTCCGGGAAAATATTCCTGTCGTTCTGCATTTATCGACCGACATCGCCGATGCAAAAAACGTCTCTTACGAGCTTCCGCCCACTTCCCAAATGGCATCTAACTGGCGGTCGCGGCTTGCAAAATCGCAACCTATGGAATTTAGAATCGGCGTACCGGATGCGGAGCCGTTTTTTGTTGACAACGATGAAGATCGGCAACAAATAGTCGGATTAAAATTAGATTTTGGCGGTTTGGGCGAATTGGGGGCGGGTTCGGGGCCGATAACGGAGATAATGTTATCCGATGAAAACGATATTGCAGGTATTACCGGTAGTGGCGTCTATGGTGACGACGGTAATATAGTTTTGGATTACTCACCGCGTGAGAGCGGGGGGCGCGAGTATAATTTTCTTACCGCAATTTTATTCGCTCTTATCGTCGGCCTCGCTTTGAACCTGACTCCTTGTATTTTCCCGGTGCTCAGTATACGCGTTCTTTCATTTGCCGAGAGCGCTCAGGAGTCGAGGCGGCGGGCGGTTGTGAGAAGCATCGCTTTTGCGTGTGGGATCGTGTCGGTGTTTTTACTGCTTGCCGCGCTTGCCGCGTTTGCGGGGTTGTCGTGGGGGCAGCAGTTTCAAAATCCGGCTGTGATGCTTGGGGTTATCGCGATGATATTTTTCTTTGCGCTCGGCATGTTCGATTTTTATACGCTTGGCATCCCATCCGCAATAAGCAATGCGGAGCGTAAGGCGGGCGCTGGGCTTGGCGGTGATTTTCTGAAAGGCGCGATGGCGACCGTGTTGGCTACGCCGTGCGGCGGCCCGTTTTTGGGCGCGCTGCTCGCTTGGGCGCTACTGCAAAACCCTGTTACGATCTTTGTCATTTTCGCCTTGATGGGTGTGGGGATGGCATTGCCGTATATTCTCCTCTCGTCAAGCAAGCGTTTACTGAAGATTTTGCCCAAGCCCGGACGGTGGATTCAAGACCTCAAATACGCGATGGGATTTTTACTGCTCGTTTTCGCGGTTGTTATGTTAAGAAGTTTGGACCCGAGCCTGACCGTCACGGCCGCAGGCATAGCTTTGAGCATTCTTTGTGCGGTAAGCATAAACAAACGCTTCGCACCGTTTGGATCGCCGATATCACGGCGCGTCAAAGTGGTATTGATTTCTATAGTGATATTGATAATCGGCATAGTTATTTCGCTTGTATATTTGCGTAGCGACGTGCCGCTTTTAGATAATGCCAGTCGTACAATTCAAAAGACGGATGCCGGGTTGATACAGTGGTCGAATTTTTCATCGCAAGCCTTGAGCGCAGCGCATGAAGAGGGGCGCAACGTAATAGTAAATTTCACGGCGTCATGGTGTACAAATTGTAAACTAAACGAATTGACCGTACTTAATACTTTGGCCGCACAGGAGCTGTATGCTGAAAAAGATATTTTGCTTCTGACGGCTGATATAACACACCGTAATCCGCAGGCTCAAAGCCTGTTACATCGTCTCGGATCGCGGAGCATTCCGTTTATAGCGATATTCTCTGCGGACGCGCCGGAGAGTCCGATTGTCATGCGGGATATTTTATCGAAAGATAGATTTTTGGAAGCGCTTAGAGAGTTACCGTGATCAATTAATCCATCCACTCGTTATATTCCCCGACCGCATACATTCTCTCATCTTTTTTCTCCCAAATATCGTACCAATAGATTCTCTTTGTCCCATCTATATATTCTCGGGTGTACACTATCATCGGTGCGCCGTTGTATCTTATGAAACGTGGGGTGTTTTCGCTCCATGTTTTTGGTGAGGCTGTGGGAGGGGAGATGAGTTTGTTTATTACGCTCATGTTTTTGATGTTGACGCTGTTGATTTCAAACATATTCGTGCCGGATGAGAAGTATATGGTTTCGGAATCGTCTCCCCAGGTGTATTCCCGTACGTTTGCATTTATTGTCATGCGTTCGTGGATCGCGCCGTTTTTACCGCGTTCAAACAGCCATAGATCCATCTGCCCGCCAAAGCCGCCCAAGTCGGAGAGGTACGCGATGTATTTCCCATTCGGGCTTTGGCGCGGGTATCGATGATCGGCGTTGCCGCTTGTCAAGCGTGTGGGCGCTACCGCGGCGCTTGAGTCCATGGCGTAGACGTGCCATCTGTTATTGCTGCTTCTCGCAGTGTACAGTATCGTTTCCCCGTCGTCTGATATCGATAAGTCGCGTCGGCTTATCCCGTCGCTTTCGAGGACGGTCAGCGCGTCGAACATGAACATTCTCGTTTTGTAAATTGCGCCGTTGTCGCTGCCGCTGTCGGCTTCTATATAATATAGAAAGTTAGCTGCCGGTGAAAACACGGCTTCGAGCGTATTTCTGCCGGACGATACCGTTCTGCCGTTCATCGTGCCGAGGTCTATCATTCTTAATCTGCCGCCGTCATGATTTCCAAATACAAATGCCGCGCGGTTGTTCAACTGCGAGAATACGGGGCCGCGGCTGTGATCGGCGAGGCCTTCGCTTAAATTGTATTCGGCTTTTATACTTGCCGATTTGATGAACGCTTGCGGCCCGGAGCCTCTGTCGGAGAGGTGCGCGATCACGCCGCCCGCCGGTCTTGGAACCCTTATTCCGCCGCCTTCTTCCACTTTTATTTCGGAACTCACGAGCCTTGTCAATCTCTCGACGGCGGGATTTGGGGGCAGTTCCTGTAGAATCGGATGGAGCTTGTTTTGAGGATTGGGGCGTCCTGCTCTGCTTTGGTTGCTAAATTTTAAAGTGAGGCAACCCGCGTATTTGTTTCCCGAACCGGCGGACAGTATGATAGTTTGACCGACAAGCAGAGGCTTTTCGATTTTTTGATCGAGGCTGCCGGCGATAATGATATTGAGTTCAGGAAATTCACCGGCGAGTTGTTTTATTTCTTCGAGGGTGCCGTGGATAACCGCGACGCGCAAATTTGCTCCCGTTGCCCGCTGTCCGGTGAGATATGATTTTATCCTGTCGATATTGATAGTCAGGTCATATTCGTCGAGTCTGCTTGCGACCGAACCGGCAATCAAATTTATCAGGTAAATAGAGTAGCCGTCTTTTTCCAAAAGGACGCTGGCCGAGATGCCGGTTTCTTGAGAATCGTAACGATTCAGATTCGTGATGACTACAGGCACGTCGCGTCTTTGTATCTCCACGAATTCGACCGGATTCATCGAGATTTCGCCCTCACCGGGCGCTATCGCGTCGAATCCCATCATGTTGTAATATTGCGATACTAACTCTAATCTGTTTACCCTGTTATCGGCGCCAAGTAAATTACCGACGTCAATCGAAAAGTTGACAGGATTGTTTTCGCGTAGCGACAAGACCGCGGCGGCGTAGCGGCTGAGTCCGCCGAGCGCGTCCGGAGAGGGTGGAAATGGGACGATGAGCCCTTTAGGATTACCGCCGTATATAATGGCGACATCGCTCCTCGCTTCGCGCTGAAGCGCGGTGTTGGCTTTGTGGTAGAGCGTTTTGGCGTTCCAGTGCGTCGTGTCTTTGGTGAGTGCGCGTTCGGAGTAGAGTAAGGTTCTTCTGTAATGTCTTTCCCCGTAGTATCTCTGCGCGAGCGCGAAGTTGTCGGCGGCGTTTCTTTTTTTCAGCGATTCGATTTCGAATCTCGCGTTTAGCGCCCAGATGCCGTTGTTGTTGTCGGCGCCGAATTTATAGGCTCCGTCTAATCCGAAGTTGCCGACAGTGAAGCCCAATCCCGCGCTAAATCCTGAGACTCCGGCAAGAGCGTTTACGGGGGTTTCGTATCCGAATCGCGCCAAAAATCGTCTGCTTTTTCTACCGGCCGCCAATTCCGTGCTTACTCCCAAAACGATGTCTTCGTCGCTGGCTTTTTGCGCTCCCACGCCAATATCGATGTCCCATAAACCCGTGTAATCATATCTGTCGCGCAACGGATGATAGTTTACAATAAGCCCAAATTGATCCCCAAATTCGTCGCCGCTGCCAATGGAAGCTCCTGTGTTCAGATAATACACGCGCCCCGAAAACGCGTCGGTTGGATCGACACGGAAGTCTACCCCGAAAGATACGTAATACTTTCCTTCGTCGAGGATATCGATGTGTCTCTGTGCCAAAGCCAAATGTCCTCCGATGCCATATCTATACTCCCGGCTGTAGAACGCGAGCGATGTCCCAAAAGAGCTGTATTGAACGAGAAGATCGTGTGCGGGGAGCAGTGAGATTTGGCGCCCGAAGAATCCAATCGCTCCCGAATAAAAAGCCGGTATCACGGTGGCGCCGTATATCGAAAGGGCATCTTCAGTTTCATCGTCATGCATCATAGAAGAGGTTGCGAAGATGAATTGGGTACCGTTTGCGAGGGCGGTGTTCACCGGAAAGCGGTTGACATCGGAAGCGTCCATGGCTCCCAAGGTAGAAACAGTCCCGCGTCCGAGGTGCGCCGCTGAGGTGGGTAGGGCGAGGGGGAGCGACCGGTCGATGGCGCCTGAATCGTTTGCGTAAATATGGGTAATCGGCATTAATCCTGATAATAATAGCATTGTTGTCGCGGATATAAGCGCGAATATGAAGATGTTTTTGTTTGTTTTTGGCATGATAAATGTAAATATAATATTTGACGCTGGAGTTGGTGTGTGTGATGTGAATTTATGGTGTTCTGTTCCAAAGCGATTCCAAATTATAGAATTCTCTGACATCGGGCAGCATTACGTGGACGACTACGTCTGTGTAGTCGACTAGCGCCCAGCGTCCTGTTTCCAGGCCTTCATGATGCCACGGGCGCGTATCGTGCTTGTCTTTCAGCGCGGCGATTACCCCGTTAGCGATGGCTGTGGTATGCGATGTGTTGTCGCCTTGGCATACGATAAACCAGTCGGCTACGGCGCCGGACACGTCGCGCAGATCAATTGTCACGATTTTCTCCGCTAACTTTTCTTCCAATTCGCGGACGATAGCGTCAACTAATTTCTCTCCGGCCAATATAGATGTTTTTTTTGTTGTCATGTTTGTCCTTATCGAATTTTTTCTTCAAAATCGTGCCCGGTAATCACGGTCACGTCGTATAGTAGTTCGCCGTTGCGAATTATGGCGGTTTTACCGGTTTTCATGTATTTTTCTATTTCGTTTGCTAAAGCCATGTCCGTAGTTCTCGAAACTATCATTGTGGCCGGGTAATTCCATGATGGCGCGTTGCCTATGTTTTTGACATCAAAATTTTTCGAGCGCAGAAAATCGGCCACACGGTTTGCCGCGCCCTCCACGCCGCATCCGTTGAGTACCTGAACGCTTCCGCGGTTGGGAACGTTGGAGGCAAAAATCGAAGATACCGCGGCGGATGCCGCCGGCGCCGCTTGATCATGATAATCCGGTAATAATCGCAATTCCGCAACGGGAGGGGCTGTCGCACTATCATACCGCTCACTGCCCACAAAGAGCGACACCGTTAGCGCCGCAAGAATCGTGCCGAATAAAAGGGAGTTGCGCATAATCCGCCTATCGGCCGTTGCCCTGTTCATTGTCTACGAAAATCAGCGTGGGCTTATGTCCGGCGATCTCATCCGGGCCGAGCATCGCATATGTCAGCACCATGATTTTATCCCCAATCATCCCAAGCCGCGCCGCCGGGCCGTTTAGCTCCATTATCCCGGAACCGCGCTCGCCTTTTATGACGTAGGTTGTAAAACGGTTGCCGTTATTCACGTTGAGAATGTGCACTTCCTCGTTGGGCAATATGTCCGCCTGCTCAAGGTAATCTTCATCAATCGTGATGCTGCCCTCATACTCAAGGTTGACGCCGGTAATGCGCGCGCCTTTTATTTTACTGCGAAGAAACGTTCTGAACATATATTTTTTTCCTTCTTCACTTCCTAAATGGATTTCACTTCGATAGTCTGCGATCGATCCGGGCCGACGGAGACTATCAACACCTCAATATCATAACACTGATTACGGATAACATTGATGTAATCAACCGCTTCTACCGGCAGATCCGTAAAACTTTTGCACTCGCTGATATCGCGCTTCCAGCCGGGGAGCGTTTTGTATATCGGCACAGCCTCCGCGAGTTCCCTTTCGCTTGACGGGTATTGTTCAACCCTCTTGCCGGATATTTCGTAGTGCGTACAAATTTTAATTTCGTCGAGGTCGCTCAGCACATCGAGCTTTGTGAGCGCGAGCCGCGTGATGCCGTTCAACTGCACCGCCTTGCGAACCATAACGGCATCGAGCCATCCGCATCGGCGCGGCCTGCCGGTCGTGGTGCCGAATTCCTTGCCCGCGTTGCGCAGCTCTTCACCAATGGCATCGTTAAGTTCGGTCGGGAAAGGGCCGTTCCCAACGCGCGTAGTGTAGGTTTTGACTATGCCGACACAATGGTGAATACTCTGAGGCCCAACTCCGGCGCCGATACAGGCGCTACCCGCAACGGTATTAGACGACGTAACAAAGGGATAGGTACCGTGGTCGATATCCAGAAACGTCCCTTGCGCCCCCTCAAACAGCAATTTTTTGCCGCTTCGTTCCGCCTTGAAAATATAGCGGCACGTGTCTTCAATAAAAGGCAGTAGATTTTCGCGCATTTCGCCATACCTGTTGAGTATCTCATCGGCATTCAAACTGAATTCTCCGCCGTAGAGAAGCTCAATCTTCCGCTTTGCCGCGTCAAACCCCGTCATAAATTTCTTGCAGAACACGTCCCAGTCATACAAATCGTCCATGCGCAGCCCCAAGCGTGAGACTTTATCCGCATACGCCGGGCCAATGCCGCGGCCGGTGGTGCCAATCTTCCCCGCCCCCAAACCGGATTCGGCCGCCAAATCGAGCGCTTTGTGATAGGGCAGTACAAGATGAGCAAGATTGGACACAAAAAGCCGCCCCGAAGCGTCGATACCGTTCACGGCAAGTTCGTCGATTTCTTTCAAAAGTTGTTCTGGATCAACCACCACGCCGTTTCCGATGATGCAAATCTTACCCGGGCTGATAATCCCCGACGGTACAAGGTGAAACACGTACTTCACCCCGTCCACGATAACCGTGTGGCCCGCGTTGGAACCGCCCTGGAAGCGGATGACGAGGTCCGCCCCTTCGGTGAGATAATCAATAACTTTGGCCTTACCCTCGTCGCCCCACTGGGCGCCGACGATTACTGAATTTGGCATTTTTTAAGTCCCTGCCTGAGTTAATTAAATAACCGCAAACATACAAAATACATACTGGGCAGGTTGGTGTCAATAAAATCTTTTTAAAATCTTTTTATGGCGAATACTATATTGTAATTTATGAGACGGAATCCCAAATGGCTATGCCTGATCTTTGCCGCGCTTGTTTCTGCCGTGCTTGTTGGTTGCGCGGCCCCGAGCGCTTCTTTTAATCTGAGGGTGCAGAATATTGACCCACGTTTTTCGGCTGTGGCGCTCGCGGGTGGCGGAGATATCGCCGTGTTGCCGTTTATGACTTCGCGCGGGCCGATTGTTGGCGGTGATTTTGGGACGGATGAAATATACGATATGCTCAAGAAGCTGCGTCCCGATCTGAAATTTGTTCCGCGCGAGGTGTTTGAGAGGAGTTTTCCGCCCCGGTTTGACCGCAGGCGTCTGACCAATTTTTACGGCTGGATTTTTGACGGCGTGGCGGATTCGGTTGCGAGTATGGATTCTCTTTGGGGATTTGTAGAGCAGCAATATCTTCTTGTGTTCGCGATTGCGGACGGCGCGGTAGTTCATGGCTTAAACGATAGCTACTACAAGCATGTCCGTGTTACCTGTGAAGTGTGGTGCCGTAGAACCAGAAGGGCGGTGTGGCAGTCGTCTTGCATGGGCGTATCGGACGATAGCCGCATGGAAGAGCGTGATTTGCTTGCGGAGAGTGTGCGGCGTATTATTGAAGCGATTCCCGCGGCCTCGCCGACTACGACCGGCAACCCCGCGCCCCGTTTGAACACAGGCGAGCGGCGGTGAAGGAGAGCGCCGAGAGGGTAGTGAAAGTGGGCTTTACGCGAAGTCCCAAAAAGGTGTTTGATGAAATTGAGCAGATTACGGCCGAAATGATACGTGACGGCTGGGCGCTTTTGGACGGCGTTATGGAAGACGGCATGGGGTATGCGCATTTATTTTTTGAGCGTGATTTGTAAACGGGGAGGAAAATTGCCGACAAAAATCCCACGACTCCGGCGGCTGGCGTATGTTTTCGCCATCATTGCCGCTATGCTTATGATTCCGGCTGCCGCTCATGCGGCCAACAGGGGCCGGGTTGTTGATGTCGCCGGTCAAACCCACGAGGCGACGTCTTTGCGCTTGATGAGAGGCAGAAAACTCAGCGTCGTATGCGGCGATGCGCGGATCAGCGTGCCGTTTCGGGCGATCAGGAGCATGAAAATCGATCCGGCGCAGATATCGCCTGTCGACGGGCGGCCTCATTTGGGTATCGAGATACAGATGCAGAAGACCGGCACCGTTATAGGCGACATCTTGGAAAGAGGGCGCTGCCTTGTTGGCGCAGACAACGGCCTCAGGTGGAAGGTTTCCAAGAAAGCCAACTTCAGCGCGCCGTTTAGCGGTTTGTTTAGCGTCGAAATAATTGGCAAAAAAGATGAAATTCAAGCGGACGGTGACGATGATGGTGATGATGACGACTGACGATAAGAAAAGGCCCCTGTCTATTTGGGCGATAATCGTTTGCGGGGTAATTTGTGCCACGCTGCTGCTTGCGTCGTTTTTCACAATCCGCCATATACGCGCTCACTTTTCTCCATCCGTGAGGAACAGCGAGCGCCTGCTCGAGATAGGAAGGCCGGGGGAAGCGCTGGCGCAGCTCGATCGGGCGCGGGGAGACGCAAGGCGCGAGGATGCGGGAACCACATTTCTCCGTGGGAAGATACTGTTCGCCATGCTCATAGAGCAACTGAATGAAGAACGATGGGGTAGCTATGGCGTCAACCCGAACAACTGGCTCGCGCACCCGCTTGCGGACGCCGCCGAGAAGAGTTTTTTAGACGCGATGGCGATGCTGCCGCACGACGCGGAAATAAGATTGGCGCTTGGGAATCTGTATCGTGAACAGGGGCGTTTCAACGATTCGGAGAAGATGTTGAGATCGGCGTTGGAGATTGGCGGCCCCAATGCCGAGACGTATTTGGCGCTGGGAATTTTATATGCCGAAACCGATAGAAACGAGATCGCGCGAAGAACGCTTTACGCGGCGTGGGAATTTGATAAGGGTAATCCAAAAATTTCCAAAAACATCGGATATTTTTACCGATTCTATGAAGATGTGCCGCAACTGGCGATTAAATGGTTCAATCTCTATTTCGACGGTAATCCCAGAGGCGATTCAGATATCAACCACATTAGAGCGGAGCTGCGCGACCTGCACGAACGCTATCCCGAATTTGGCGAATTCAGGCACCATCCGCGAGTAGCAAACCGCGGGGCCGGACGAACGTTTACCCCACGGGATAATAATAGATTTCGAAATTGATGATATCATTTTCTCATTATTTCGCGCAATTTGAAAGTCATTTTTTTAATTTTTTTTGTTGATTTCGATATTTTTTTTAAAATTCCGCTAAAGTAATGTATATTTTATACCGATATATATAATGGGGGAGTGTCTCCGAAGAACCGGAGGCCGAAAGCGGGGTTATTATGCTTATTCGCGACACAGGACGGATTTTTACGCCGCATTCGCGCAATGCCAAGGATTCGCATCCTCTGAGGAGGACTGCAGAGGGGCTTGGCGCGTATCTTGATCGCCTTTCGCAGGCGGTGCAGGACGGCGATTCCGTTGACAGCGACATCGGGTCGCGCGGCAGAAATTCCTCACGCCGATTCAAATTTGCGTCTCTGCCGGACGAACTCAAGCCACCGGTCGAGTTCGACCTGACCGAAGAAGAGGCCGCGGCCCTCAACATGCTCAAGGAGGCGAGGAACATTGCAGTCGACGCGTCCAGCGTGATCGTGTCGCTACAGGATCGCATGGTTTCGCAGGAGCGATTGCAGGCGATTTTTGCGGATTTAGCAGGCGATAAGGGCATTGAAATTCTTTGGTATATGTTAGACGAAGCGCGTGAGGCGGCCGGTGGTGATTTCCCTTTTTCGCTCCTGACACCGGAGGCGGCGCGTGGGGCGCACGCAGGGATTGAAGGGATGATAGTCCGGTTTCTCGATGTGGGCGCTGCCGGTAAAAGCGGCGCGGGCAGCCCAAACAGTTCTCTGTATGTCGGGCACGACGCGGCGATCGGCGCGGCTGAGCAACTTAGGGATTTTCTCCTGAACGAGGGCCCCGTGAGGGCATTCGCCAGATTTCGTGAAATCAATCGTTCAAATGTTCTTGGGCTCTTGCAATAGAAGCAGATTAGGGAAATATGCCATGCCCGCAGAAAACACAAAAAATATACGCCGCTACGATACTCTGCGGATTAGGACATCGAGCCCCAAATCGCTTATATGCTTTATGCACGGGAAAACGGTATCGCTTATTAAAAAGGGGATGGAAGGGGGAACGCGCCGTGATATTGAGAAAGCGCAAAATATGATTTTTTTGCTCGAACTGGCGATCAACAAAAACGAAGATGCTTCGAAAATTTTGGCAAATTTATATGCGTATTGCTACTATCTGTTAGAAAAAACGGATACACAAGGCATTCTAACCGCGCGGAGAATAATGGAAACGCTCTCCAATACCTTCAATCAATTATCGAAGCAAAAGATAGCTTGATGCTTAATATTTATATTTATTAAAAAATCTTTATCGAATATGGAAGAAATAAAATATGGAAATACCGCGTGTCGATAGTTTTTTTTTAATCCCTCATGTTAAGGACTTGCGCGTCTGTGATGGATTCTTGGATTTGCCGCTTGCTGAAGCGCCGATTTATGAATGTATCGACGAAAAAATGGATGGCGAGCGCTACTCTATTGTTATATCGCCAAAGAGCGTTCGGTTGACAGCCGCATCGCCGATCGGGTTGTTCCGCGCCAGAACTACGCTTGCCCAACTGGCCATGAACTGCCCAAGCAAAATCCAGTGCCTCGAGATTCACGACGAACCGGACTACCCGGTGCGCGGATTTTACCACGATGTAACGCGAGGAAGGACACCGACCGTCGATACCCTGAAACAACTGGTTGATACCCTCGCGTTCTATAAAATCAACCATATGCAGCTATACGTGGAGCACTCGTTTGCGTTCAGTAAAATGTCGGAACTATGGGAGGGAAAGACGCCGCTTACCGCGGAGGATATTCGAGAAATTGATAGGTATTGTGTTGACAGGCATGTCGATTTGGTTCCATCGTTGTCAACTTTTGGGCATCTGTATGAATTGCTGCGCCTGCCGCGTTTTGAGCATTTGAACGAACTCGATATAAAGGCATCGGCAACCGTGCGCTGTTTGTGGGATCGCATGGCACACTATACGCTTGATGTTAACAATCCCGAAAGTTTTGAGATTGTTAAAGGAATGATTGAGGAGTATCTGCCGCTTTTTTCGTCTCAATATTTTAATATATGCTGCGATGAGACGTTTGATCTTGGCAAGGGTAAGAACGCGGCGCGTGCGGAACGGGAGGGCGTTGGTCGGCTGTATGTCGATTTTGTCAAGAAGATTATGGGTGTCGTCAGGTCGATGGGAAAAAAACCGATGCTATGGGGCGACATCGTTTTGAAGCATCCGGAGTTGATATCGGAACTTTCCGGGGATGACGTTACTTTCCTCAATTGGGAATATACCCCGGAAGTTACCCATGAGCCGGTGAAAACATTTCAAGATGCCGGTGTTGTGCAGTACGTGTGTCCGGGCATCAACGGGTGGAGTAGATTCGCTGCGGATGTTGACCGGGCTTGTACGAATATATCGCGTATGGCGCGATTTGGGAAAGAGTTCGGCGCGGCAGGATTATTGAACACGGATTGGGGTGACTGCGGGCAGGTGAATTTGCTTGCCAATTCGTATCACGGATTGGCGTTTGGGGCAGATATGGCGTGGAATGTTTCTAGTAATGATGATTTTGACGCGAGATTTTCATTTTTACAATGGGGGATAGGCGGATCGCCGCAAACGTTTTGTAGGGGCGGTAACCTGCCGTCCGCGCCTGAACTCGGAAAATTATTACGCGAGTTGGGTGCGTTGACCGAATATCATTTCGGCAATCTTTACGCATGGATCAACAACAAAAAGTGCTTATGGTATAAGGAAGATATAGTCAAGGAAATGGATCCGGCGGAGTTATCGCAAAAAATTATCCGCGCGGCAGAAATCAAGCGGGAATTGATAAAAACCGCTGATAAAATCGTTGACAAAAAATCAGAATTTCAAGAATATATTTGGGCCGCGTCGGCAATCGAATGGATGCTATCGCTGTTTCTGATCAAGAAAAAATACGAATATGCCCAAGACGTCACAACCGTCCCGGTATCAATCGTCCCCGAACGGATTATCACCGATGGAAATATTGTCATGGAAGAATTTAAGGCTTTATGGCGCGCCCGCAACCGCGAATCGGAATTGCGTGATGTTGTTGATACTTTTGAGAAAATTTTACGCAAAGTGGATGAGATTTCACACGCTTAACTCTATAAGCCCTCTCGGTGTAGTGGTCAACACTTCCGCTCCGTCTTTTTGCAATAAAACCATATCTTCTATGCGTACACCACCTATTTCCGGGACGTATATCCCGGGCTCTATGGTAACGACGCTGTTTTCGAGCAGTACGGCGTCGCTTGCCTTGCTGACTCTTGGATTTTCGTGGACTCTCAAGCCTACGCCGTGCCCTGTTCCGTGTCCGAAATATTCCCCGTAGCCGCGTTCGGCGATGACGGAGCGCGCTACGGCATCGAGTTCTTTACATGTCATTCCGGCACGGGCGGCGAGGCGCGCTCTCTCTTGGGCACAGAGGACGATATTGTGAATATTGCGCTGCTCTTCGGATGCTCTGCCGTATACGAACGTACGGGTTATGTCGGAGCGGAAGCCGTTTACCGTGCATCCGAAGTCTATCAGTATAAAGTCGCTTTTGGCGAGTCTGCGTTCGGTCGGACGCCCGTGGGGGAGTGCGCTGCGTTCACCGAACAGTACGCACGCGTCGAATGCCGGTTTCTCGGAGCCGTATTCCGCGCACAGGTTTTCAAGCGCCCGCGCGAGTTCAAGCTCGGTCATTGATTCCTTGACAAACGGAAACAGCGCGGCGAGCGCTCTGTCTCCGATGGCAGCCGCTGTTTTCATGTTGATGATTTCGCGCTCGAATTTTGGGATGGAAATGCCCGCGAGTTCATCCGGCAGAGGGACGAACTGCGCGCCGGGCAACGTCCGTTCGAGATCGTAATACCTGTCCATCGTTAGAGAGTTTGACTGTATGCCTATCGCCGACCCGGAGCGTATCAATTTTTTGAGAGATTTGAAACCGGAGCCCTCAATAGGACCGAGTTTCCATTTGTCGCCGGTGAGATGGCAGAATTCTTTTGCGGATTCCATATATCTGAAATCAGTGAACAATCCGAGACGCGCCCGCGATATTAGCAACATCGCGTTTGAGGAGCGAAAGCCGCTGATGTACTCGACATCGGCTGGGTCGGTGATGAGCGCGTGGGTGCATTGCTGCCGGGCTATGACCTCGCGTACCGCCGCCACGCGTTCCCAGCCGGGATCAGGTCTTTTTTTTGCTGACGCTCTTTTTTTGTCCGGTACTCGTACTGCTTTTCTTTTTGATTCTGACTCCGGCAAGTGGACGCTTTTCGTCTCTTGGGGCGGGTTCCTTTTTTTTTCGACCGGAAGTTGTCGCTTCCGATTTTTTTGCTTTACTTTCCGTGGCGGGAGTCTTGCCGCCGCCCCTGTCGCTTCCGTCAACGCCGGCCTCTTGCAAGAGGACATCTTTGATTGTCTCTATCTTGGCCTGTAGCCGCAGGTCGTCGGGGTTGCGCAGTGTGAGGCGTTCGTAGATATGCAACGCAAGTCTCGGCTGCCCTTGCTGATAATATATGTCGGCAAGAGTCGACGTGAGTACGTGATCGGGAAGATCGAACGGCGTGTCGCGGTCGTCGAAGCCGTCGTCGTCGTCGTAGGCTTCGATATCGGCATCGTCTGCGTCGTCATCGTAGTCCGGTAGACCAGTACTCCCCACAACCTCATCCTCGTCAGGGGTTTCCGTGCCGTGGTGTATTTTGTCTAAAATGTTGTTGAGTTCGGGCGTTGTTTCGGTTCTCAGATTGTTAGTGACCGTTTCCTTTCCGCCGATAGTCGGATGTTTATCAAGTATCGCGGCAATTTCTTCTTCAATGCTGGCGCAGACCAGATCGTTAACAGCAACGCCGGGCTGCTCGTCAACCATCACGGCCATTTCTTCATCGGTGACGGCGATGGTTTGCTGCTCATCAACTATGGCCGAAGCCTCTCCGTATATGGCCGAAATTTCCGCGTCTATGGCCGCGATTTGCTCATCTATATCGTCTCCGTCAATGTCGGAGGACTGTTCATCGAACATTGCGGCGATCTCGTCTTCAATATTGACAGCGGCCAACTCATCATCAACGACGGTGATGGCTTGCTGTTCATCAACTATGGCCGAAGCCTCACCGTATATGGCCGAGATTTCCGCGTCTATAGCCGCGATTTGTTCATCTATGTCGACTTGCGCCTGCTCTTCATCGACAGCGGCGGGATATTCATCAGAGATCGTAGCGATTTCTTCTTCAATATCGACAGCGGCCGGCTCATCAATGACGGCCTGCCCATCGTCTTCTTCATCTATAAACAGCGGGGCCGCGGCCGCTTGAGTATCGATCGGTTCGGGAACGCCAATTTCGTCGGCTTCATCAATAATTAAAGCCTCGACATCATCCGTTCCAACATCGATATCACCAAGCGTATCACTGACGGCGATGGCTGGAGTATCAGTTGCAGTATCAATAGCATCTACGGCAACGGATTCTGTGCTTGTCGCCGTATCAACAAGGCTTTCGGGGAATTCTATGAGGTCGGTACTCTCTATTGTATTAATAATATTTTCGGTGATTGGCTCTGTATCAATTACTGCTTCGGGTTCGATAATACTTTCGGCGATTGGTTCAGCTTCAACTACAGCTTCAGGTTCGATAACACTTTCAACGATCGATTCAGTATCAACTATTGCTTCTGTTTCGGTGACGCTTTCAACGATGGCTTGCTGCTCATCAACTATGGCGGAAGCCTCTCCATATATGGCCGAAATTTCCGCATCTATGGCCGCGATTTGTTCATCTATATCGTCTCCGTCAACATCGGCGATCGGTTCAGTTTCAACTACAGCTTCAGGCTCGATAACACTTTCAATGATCGGTTCAGCTTCAACTACCGCTTCAGTTTCGATGACGCTTTCAAGAATCGGTTCTGTATCAACTACAGCTTCAGGTTCGATAACACTTTCAGCGATCGGTTCTGTATCAACTATTGCTTCTGTTTCGATGACGCTTTCGACAATTGATTCAGCTTCAGGCTCAATAACACTTTCAACGAACGATTCAGTTTCAACTACGGCTTCAGGTTCGATAATACTTTCAACTATCGGCTCAGTATCAACTATCGCTTCTGTTTCGATGACGCTTTCAACGATCGGTTCAGCTTCAACTACAGCTTCGGTTTCGATAACACTTTCAATAAACTGCTCAGTATCAACTATCGCTTCTGTTTCGATGACGTTTTCAACAATCGGTTCAGCTTCAACTACGGCTTCAGGTTCGATAACACTTTCAATAAACTGCTCAGTATCAACTATCGCTTCTGTTTCGATGACGTTTTCAACAATCGGTTCAGCTTCAACTACCGCTTCAGTTTCGATGACGCTTTCAATAAACTGCTCTGTATCAACTATCGCTTCTGTTTCGATAACGCTTTCAACGATCGGCTCAACTTCAATTACAGCTTCAGGTTCGATAACACTTTCAACGATCGGTTCAGCTTCAACTACAGCTTCAGGTTCGATAACACTTTCAATAAACTGTTCTGTATCAACTATCGCTTCTGTTTCGATGACGCTTTCAACGATCGGTTCTGCTTCAACTACAGCTTCGGTTTCGATAACACTTTCAATAAACTGTTCTGTATCAACTATCGCTTCTGTTTCGATAACGCTTTCGACAATTGATTCAGCTTCAGGCTCAATAACACTTTCAACGAACGATTCAGTTTCAACTACGGCTTCAGGTTCGATAATACTTTCAACTATCGGTTCAGTATCAACTATTGCTTCTGTTTCGATGATGCTTTCGACAATTGATTCAGCTTCAGGCTCAATAACACTTTCAACGAACGATTCAGCTTCAACTACGGCTTCAGGCTCAATAACACTTTCAACGAACGATTCAGTTTCAACTATCGCTTCAGTTTCAATAATATTTTCGACAATTGATTCTATATCGACTACTGCTTCGGGTTCGACAACATTTTCAGCGATCGGTTCTGCATCAAGTCCTATATCTATCAATGCGCCTTCAACCTCATCTTCATCAAGCTCGGTATCAATACTTGTATCTTTAGCGCTTTCTAGTTCGGCATCGGCGCCCATATCTTCAACGCTTACAAGTCCGGCGCTGATATTCACGTCTTCTTCTACCGCATTGTCATCAATATCTATTGATGCGCCGGTTGGAGCAACGCTGACTGGCTTCAATCCGAGGATATCGTATATTCCGCCCGGCAGCCTGGCCTTGTTTTTCGCCGCTGCCTGCCGTATGCTTGGGTTGTCAGGTTCCATTTCGAGCAGTATTCCGTAGAGGCTCCCTGCCGCTTCGGGGCGTCCTTGAGCCAAAAATATCTCAGCTAACATTTTTAGGGCTGCATGGTTTCGCTCCTCTATGAGGCACACGTTCATGAGTTCTTGGCTTGCGGCGGGGTAATCTTTTTGTTCTTTGTAGCAACGTCCCAATATGAGGCGTCCGGTGACATATTCCGGGTGCTCGGTAAGGCCGGCCATGCAGATTTCTATAGCTCTCTGGTAGTTGCCGGCTTGTCGGTACATGTCGGCTAAACGCGAAAAAACCCGCGAGCGCGGTTTTTCCCTCATCTTGCGTTCCAGTACGGCTGCCATCAACTTTTGCTTCTTGGTCATTCTGGTTGCCATTAAAAAAAATCTCCCATAACCCCGGCGTCGCGGCACCGGCCCACGGCGTAATTAAAGACACTCTCCAGTTCAATAATATAGTATTATGCGGCGGCGTAAATGTATAGAAAAAAAAATTAGTATAAAAAAATGCGGTGATGTTAAAAAACGTAATTTGAAAAAAAATAAAAAAACATTTGATTTTTAATTTGCCGTAATATATTTTGTGTGCAGGGTTGTTAGTTTTGTTGAATATTTTGAAATGACTGTTTGGTGATTTCTGCGGCCATAGCTCAATCGGATTAGAGCATCTGACTACGGATCAGAAGGTTCGGGGTTCGAGCCCCTGTGGCCGTGTTTATATTAGGCCCCTAGGTTTTGGTGACTTAGGGGCTTATTATCGTTATTGCGGAAGTGGCGGAATTGGTAGACGCGCTAGGTTCAGGTCCTAGTGGGTGCAAGCCCGCGGGGGTTCGAGTCCCCCCTTCCGCATGAAAATTAGCGCTCCATTCCAAATTAGCTATGCAAAATAAAAACGTCATAGAAGTCCTCCCTCCCTCCGTAGTGGAAAAAATCGCTGCCGGCGAGGTTGTCGAACGCCCGGCTTCCGTTCTCAAGGAACTCGTGGAAAATTCGATTGACGCCGGGGCTTCGCGTATTGATGTGGCGTTTGAGGAGGCAGGTTTTTCGATGATGCGGGTGAGTGATAACGGCAGCGGAATGTCGTGCGCCAACCTCAAACGGAGTGTTTTGCCGCACGCGACAAGCAAAATACGGTCGGCAGACGATCTGTATTCAATAGCCACGATGGGGTTTCGCGGCGAGGCCCTCGCAAGCATATCGGCGGTCAGCAGGATGCACGTCGTTACTTGCGACGGTGATGAGGATGGGCTTGCCTATGAGATTAACGTAGATGGCGGCGCTCACTCCGAGGCTGCGCCGGCATCCCGGGTGCGAGGGACCACGATTACCGTGCGCGATCTGTTTTTTAACGTTCCCGCGCGGAAAAAATTCATGAAGACGGCGCGCGGCGAGCATGCCGCGATTGTCAAAATTATGGAACAGCTCGCCATACCTTTTCCGGGGATACATTTCACCGTTACGGCCGATGGAAGAAAATTGATTGATTTGCCGCCGGTGGGAACTCTTGCCGAGCGGATAAGTTCCGCGGCGGGGCACGAATTTGGGCGCAACTTTGTGGAGTGCGGCGGCGAGGGAGACGGGATGTCTGCCGTGATCTACGTGTCGTCGCCGGATAAGCCGCAGGCCAAAAAGCCGCGTTATCAGAGTTTATATGTTAATTTGCGCAGGATAGACAACAGTTCGGTGGCATTCGCCGTGCGCGAGGCATTTTCGCTCTATCTTGGGCATGGCAACAAACCGGCGTTTTTTTGTTTTCTTGATGTTGACCCCCATCGGGTCGATGTCAATGTCCATCCCACAAAGCAGCAAATGAAATTTGACGACGAGCGCAGGGTTTTCGGATTCATTTATCATGTAGTAAAGGAAGGATTGCGCAAGTCGGCTGAGGCGTTGCATGGGTTGCCGCGAACGTTGCCCGTCGAGGGCGCGCGGCGCGATTACGACTTCGACGGCGATTCCGGCGGCATTGGCAATATCGTCAATACCAACGATATTAATAATATCAATAATTTCAACAATATCAACAATAATATCACACAAAAACCGTATTCTTATGGCGTGAGTGCAAGTGGCGACGGGCTTGTATTGGATTTGTTTAACACTAATTTTGCTGGCGGTGATGAAGGTAACGCGGTTGAAATGGGCGATCGCCGCCCGCCGGAATTGATGCAATGTTTTCAAATTCACGGAATTTTTATACTTGTACTCATAAAAAACGGCATATTATTGATAGACCAGCATGCCGCGGATGAGCGTATACATTACGAGCAGGCTTTGCGGGACATTTCCGGGGAGCGTCCGGCATCTCAGCAGCTTCTTATTCCGGTAGTGCTTGAAATGAGTCCTGCGGAAAAAGCGATACTTGAGTCCGGCGGAGATTATTTTAGCAGTATGGGTTTTGAAATATCCGACTTTGGGGGGACGGCAGTGTCGATTTCCGCGTTGCCGGCTTTTCTAAAGTATGGCCAGGCCGAGGAGGCGGTGCGCGAGATGGTGCGCTATCTGCTCGAGGGCCGCGAACCTGGCGCGTTTAGCGAGCCGGCGAAGCGGTTCGCGGCGGCGTTTGCCTGCGGAGCCGCCATAAAGTCGGGGCAGAAGCTCAATCAGGAGGAGATGAACGCGCTTATAAACGCGCTGTTTTCAACCGAAAATCCACACACGTGCCCGCACGGGCGGCCGACGATTAGCAGGATGTCGGTCGATGAGTTGGCGCGGCGTTTTTTGAGATAGAGGGGGCAAGACTATGAATACACATTCGAATGAACAGCAGTATGAAGTCAAAATGCCCGAGCGTTTTGACGGTCAGGCGTCGCGCGACTTCGTCGCCGAATTGCAGGCGTTGCCAGACAGCGGCTGGAAGTGCATAACGCTCGATATGTCCGAAACCGTCTATATGGACAGTTCCGGTATAGGGGTGCTGGTCCATCTTTACAAGGAACTCATGGCGAAGGCCAAGTCCCTTATACTGAAAAAACCGCAAAGAAACATCCTCAACCTCCTCACAGAAACGGGGATAGACAGGTTGTTCGATGTAGAACTTTCGTCTGGGGTCAAAAAGGCAGATGCCAAGTTCGACGACCTCAACATCCAGCTCGACATGAAGGAAGAAATTATCGACGATGATGTGTGCGTCATCTCACTGGCTGGTGTGATGAACTATCCGGCCGGTTCCGCGGTATTTAGGAAAAACATATTCCTCTCCATCGCGGAAAGCAATAAAATCCTGCTCGATTTTCAGGAACTCGCATTCTTCGACCCACTAAGCATTGGCTCGATTCTGAGAATCAGCAGGATGCTCATGAACAATGGCGGATCAATGAGGATATGCAATGCGAACCACGTAGTACGCAACGTGTTCGAGGGGATGGGGATCAATGCCATAGTGCCGTTTTTCAACTCGCGGGAAGAGGCGCTTGAGGATTGGGGATGACCGGAATTGCATTTCGGTCGATAGGATGCCGGACAAATCAAGAGGAAATGTTTGCTCTGCGGGCAAAGCTGTCGACTGTGGGCTACGCCGCCGTCGATGAAATCGAAAACGCCGACATCGTCATAGTCAACACGTGCTCGGTAACATCGTCAACCGAATCAAAGACCGGCCGATTCATACGGTCGATCTCGAAAAACGCCCCAAATGCGCAAATTTTAATAACAGGATGCTTTGCGCAACAGCACGGCGAGGCTCTGCTGAAATATCCGGGTGTTCGCTGGGTCGTTGGTAATGGCGACAAGCATCTTATCGCGTCGATAATAAAATCAAATTCCGGCAACGGATTATTTTTGTCCGATATTAACGCGTCGGGCGGCCACGTTTTTTGGGAGGATGACATTCTCGGCCCGGATGAATCTGGGCGTACTCGCTTTTCTGTCAAGATACAGGAAGGATGCGATTTCAAATGCGCCTATTGCATCGTTCCGTCATTAAGAGGGCGTTCGCGCAGCGCACCCAAGGGGCAGCTTGTCGAAACTTTTAAACGTGCGCTTGACAAAGGGTATAAAGAAATAGTGCTGACCGGAACGCATATCGGGCAGTATTGCGATCCCGGAGGTCTTGAATCTTTGCTTGAAGAGTTCTTAAAGATCCCCGGCGACTACCGCATACGCTTGAGTTCTCTCGATCCACGCGATCTTACCGACACGCTTATCTCCATCGTCGGCGAAGAAAATCGTGTCTGCGATCACCTCCACGTGAGCGTCCAAAGCCTGTGCGCGGATGTTCTCTCGGGTATGGCCAGGCCTCACGATAAACTTGACATGCTTATCAAGCGCTTACATGATTTTCGCGAAAAATATCCGCAATCGGGCTTGGGCGCAGATTTTATTGTCGGTCATCCCGGCGAAACCGGAGTGATGTTTGAGACGACACTCCGTGGCGTGGAATCGATAGGATTTACATACGCGCATATTTTTCGATTTTCCAAGCGCCGCGGCACGCCGTCCGCGCTTATGCCGGGACAAATAAGCGAACTCGAGAAGAAAAAACGAAGCGAACGGCTGCGGGAGGCTATTGCGGAAAGCCGTAAAAAATATTTATCTTTACTGCTTGGCCGCCCATTATGTATATTAGTAGAGGATGGGAGCCCCGCGCGGGGTATTAGCGGGAATTACTTGAAAATAGAAATTCCCGGAGCCGATTTTTCAAAGAATTCGTGGGTGCGCGCCGCTCTCATCGGTATTGCCGGAGACGGGCGTTGCATTGCGGAAGAAATTGTTGATGCCGGAGGCGCGAAGCCAATTTGACGGCAGGGCGGATTATACGAACGATTTGCCATTAACAAAAAATATAACAGGATGGAAGATAATGAGCCAAGCAAAAACAGGCATAGCCAAAGCGCGTGAGCAGGTTGCGAAAATCATTGACGATGTCGACAGTCTTCCGTCGCTACCGTCTATAGTCATGAAGTTGATTGAGGTCGTGAACGCACCGGATAGTTCCGCCGAAGATGCCGCCGCGCTCATCCAACAGGACCCGGCGCTCACGAGCAAAATGATACGGCTCGCGAACAGCGCGTTCTACGGTATCCCAAGAAGCGTTTCTTCTGTGACGAGCGCGGTTGTCGCCCTTGGCTTCAACACCATACGTACGCTAGTCCTCGGCGCTTCCGTGGCGCAGATATTTGATGGGAAACACTCGCTTGATATGGACCGTTTCTGGAAGCACTCGGTTGTAACCGCGATGGCTTCCAAGGCGATTGTGCGCCACCTCATGGGCGTGCGGGTGATGGACCCCGAAACCGCTTTCTGCGCCGGAATACTCCACGACATAGGCAAATTGATTCTAAGTCAGTATATGCCCGGAGACTATGGCGCTATCTGCAACGCCGCCAAAGAGAGAGGCATCCCGATAGTGGACGCGGAAAATATGGTGCTCGGTATCAACCACGCACAGATAGGTAAAATATTGTCGGACAAATGGACGTTGCCGCCTGTGCTGGAATATGCGATTGTCGGCCACCATGCCCTCGACAGCCTCGGTGAAACCTCGCATATGGCAAATGTCGTGCATTTGGCAAACATCATGGCGCACGATTTGGGCTGTAACCAGTGGGACGGCGAGGCTTGCGTGCCGGAAAACCCAAACTGCCGTACCGAACTGAAAATAGGCGACGCTGATTACGAAAAAATCATATACAACCTCGAGATTTCGATGGAAAAATCACATGAGTTTTTGGCGGTGATAAGATAGGGATAACAATGGGATTATTCGACCGTTTGAAGGCAGGGTTAAGTAAAACCCGCTCACAAATTACAAATATTGTTAGAATAGGCGGCGCCGTAGATGACGAATTCTTCGAAATGCTTGAAGAAGCGCTTATTGCCGCGGATCTTGGCGTAGACCTGATTGACCGCATATTCGACGATTTCCGCGCCGAAATAAAACGCAAAGGCATAAAAAATAAAAACGACGCATACACGTTGCTAAAAGAAATGTTGGCCGAAGACTTGACGGTAACAAAAACAATGGGGGAATTCCCGCCAAAGCCGTGGGTAATCCTTGTAGTAGGAATAAATGGAGTAGGAAAAACCACCACCATAGGCAAACTCGCTCACGAATTAAGGCAAACGGGGAAACGCGTGATGCTCGGAGCGGCCGACACGTTCAGAGCCGGTGCGATAGAACAGCTGAAAATCTGGGCCGACCGCACAGGAAGCGATTTCGTAGCTCAACACGAAGGCGCCGATGCCGCAAGCGTGGCTTTCGACTCTGTGGAAGCGGCAAAAAAACGTGGGGTCGATGTATTGATACTCGACACCGCCGGTCGGCTTCATGTTAAGGCTAACCTAATGAACGAGCTCGAAAAAATCTTGCGGGTAATAAAACGCAATACCCCGCACGCGCCAAACGAGATACTATTGGTAGTGGATGCCACAACCGGCCAAAACGCAATGAAACAAGCCGAGGCATTTAACGAAACCGTCGGACTGACAGGCCTCGTCATTACAAAATTGGACGGAACGGCAAAAGGCGGCATAGCGATAGCGATGACGAGGCGGTTCAACATACCCGTAAGGAAAATAGGGATAGGCGAGGGGATTGACGATTTGCAGGATTTTGACCCCCAGGCATATGTTGAGGCAATGTTAGGGGACATTAGCTGTCAATGAAACCCTACTGTAATTCGTCGTCGTCTCCGTTGCTATCCTCAATCTCGCCTAACTCGAATTCAAACTCTTCTTCTGATTCCGGTTTGAGGGTTGGCCTCTTCCATCGCCCGATATTCATGAACAAGGCTTGGCGTATGTTTCCGGGGATTAAATGGACTTCGTCGCTTTCCGCGCTTCGCACATAGTTGCTGTTCCAGTCGGGGCCGGGATTGCCAACGATTATGGTGTGGGCCGGAGTGGCCTCATCTTGGGTGAAAATTCTTACAAACATGCCGCCTGCGGTATCGACTCCGAAGAGAGCTTGATTTGCGGGGTTGTTTGAAACCAGGTCGGTTTTTCTCATTGACAGCGTTTGCTCTATCGCCGCGCTGACTAACGCTTCGTCGGCAGGATGGAGGCTGCTGTCATCGTCGTCTTCATCATTATCGCCGTCGGGTGCAGGCGGCAGACTGCCGTCTTTGCCTGTCACCATCCATTCGCCCGCGATTTTTTCAAGCCTGACGCTGCTTCCACGTTCGCTCATGACGATGGCGGTGATACTGCTTTCTGTGAGCGTAGGGAAGAGCGCCAACGCTTTGCGCCCATCGGTCCCTGTTAACGACACTCTTTCCGATATTAGAAAAATCGCACCGGCGATGACTATCGCGCATGCAGCGATGATCAATTTTTTGTTACCCATTGGCGATGTTCTCCTCATCATTATTTGTTGATACCGCGGTCGACGCTCCGGTTGCTGCTACTCCCGTTGGTGTCGGCGTGAACTTCTCGCGCCGTCTGAGTGAGATGGCTATTCCCACGGCCGCTACCAGCGCCGGCATCAGGAGCAGGTTTATCCAGCGGATAATGCCTGGCTTTGACGAACCCGCTTCAAGAATGTTCGGATTGATGGTTTTGTCTCTTAAGACGCGCGAACGCACCGCTATCAGGTTGTTGTCGGAAGAAAGCCAGTCGACAAGATTGTGCATGAAAGTGATATTTGGCCTTGAAGCGTAGTGCGCGTTTATGAAGTCGGAATTACCTATAACCACCAAATTGCCGTTTACGTTGGACAGCGTCACCTCGCGGTCGGCGTCGTTTCCTAGCAGATTTATTTGGTTCAGACTGTTTCCATCCTCGTCTTCACTCTCTTCGCGGACGGGCGGGATTGGCTTGTCCTTGAAGAAACTGTTGAAGTTCCCGCTTATGTGGAAAGCGAGGTTGTGAGGCATCAGCGCGTCTTTGCTCTGCATCTCTTGCATGAGCCTGACGTATTCCGTTTCCGCTTGCGGAGTAAGGTCGACCCCATGAGCGACGGGCCAGCTTGCTTCT
>JAITUP010000222.1 GCA_031286265.1 Chitinispirillales bacterium
TAGCATTTTTACCCCGATAGTATGCCCACATGTCCCCCGTAAGCGGTCGCCGCTTATGGGGGACCGCAGGGGGGCTATCGTATCGGGGCGTTACGGGGCAGAGCCCCGTCACCAAAAAATAAACCCAAACTCAATAGATAATTGAGGTTAATTACCGCCGGGTTAATATGGAGGAGTGATCGGCGATTTTAGGTTCAAATGAGTTTCCCCTCTATTCTTTAAAAAAGCAATAATAAAACAATATTTTTTATTCTGAGCCGTAAAAAGTTTGATTCCGAGGCCTCCCATTTGCTATATTTTGGGGTATGGGTACCCTGAAAAACAATAAAAATATGAATTACAAACACAAAGCCGCGACGTTCAAACGACCGTTTGGCCAAGTGATTGCTGTCGCTAAAGTGAAAAAACATACTTTACTAAGATTAATGATTGCCACGGTTGCGGTGATTAGCGTGTTGTTTTTGAGTTGCGGCGGCGGGTTTGGGACAGACTGCGACAACGCCAAAGATTTAGGATCGGGGTTTTTTGGGCCGGATAGCTTGAGGAGATGACGATTTGTATGAAGAAGGGCATTCAATACATTATCGGTAAGAAGGAGCGCGGCGTACCCATAACCGCCGTCACCGCCTACGACTACCCCACCGCGCTCATACTCGATGAAGCGGAGATTGATATAATTTTGGTGGGCGATAGTGTTGGCACAAATTATCTCGGCTACAAGAGCGAGCGTGATGTCACGCTTTGGGACATGGCCCATCACACAAAAGCCGTAAGCCGCGCGGCTAAAACCGCGTTTGTTATCGCCGACCTGCCCTACGGACGCGCGGACGGCGCCGCCGACGCGCTATGGTGCGCCAAGATACTCGCCGAGGCCGGGGCGGACTGCGTTAAGATTGAGGGATGGGACGAGAAGGCAAATATCATAAAAGCGTTAAGCGGCAACGGGATATCGGTGTGCGCGCATATCGGATACAACCCGCAGATACACAACAAACCGCAGGTATTCGGGAAAGACGATAATCAGGCGGCGGCGCTCATCAACAGCGCGGAGGCCTTGTGCACAGCCGGAGCGGGGCTCATCGTACTCGAAATGGTACCGAAAGAACTCGCGGGGAAAATCAGCAAAAGCATAACGGCGCCGACCATCGGAATCGGTAGCGGAAACCTGTGCGACGGCCAAGTTTTGGTCATCAACGACCTGTTAGGACTATCAACAAAAACTTTCAAACACGCTAGAGCGTTCGCAAGACTCAAAGAAACAATGTACGAAGCGTTCAAAGACTATGCGGACGCGGTAAAAAGCAGGGAATTTCCCGGGGATGAAAACGCTTGGATTTAAGGATTCCGCACCTCACAATCAATCCCCGCATCCAAAAATCTTCTTCGCCACACCTCCAACTCACGTTGCTCATACGGCTTTACGGACGAATATGCCGGATCAATCATTTGTCGGCTCGGATTGAACGGCTGTATAAAAATTTTGCCAACGCCCCGCAAATCAATCAGCAAGCTATCGATGTCGCTTTCGTCAATGATGCCCGGAACCGCCGTGATTCGTATTTCCGCGTTTTTACCCATGCGTTTCACTATGTCGATAGACATGCCGAGGCGCTCGCGATAGTCGTTATAGGATTGCCGCACATTTAAGCGCGGGTATTTTTCGATGGCGGTTTTTATATCAAGCGCTAAATAATCGGCTGCGCAACTGTTTATTACCTCCGGTTCAAGGCCATTGGTATCAATTTTTACACGCAACCCGAGAGATCTCAAATCATCGCACAAAGATTGCAAGCCGGAGTGTATAGACGGTTCCCCGCCGCTTATCACCGCCCCCTCTACAATACCCTTGCGCTTGATGATATGCTCTCGAATATCATTGTATAATAGCGTTTCATACTGTTCCAAAACGATCCCGGGATTATGACAGTATGGGCACCGAAGATTGCAGCCGAAAAGAAAAAGGACGGTCGAAACCGTCCCCGGAAAATCAATAAGCGAAGTTTTTTGCCAACCGACAATGCAATCCATCAGACACAAACCGCCTCTTCAACCGCCACGACGCTTTCAATTTGTATCTGATCCCGCTGCGTTGTCGCCGTCTGTCCGCCAAACACCATTCTCTCGCTAAATTCAGACTGTTTGCCGGGATTCCAGTTTTGCACCGGCCTATAGTACCCAACTATCCGCGCATAGACCTCCGTTTCTTGTGAGCAATTGGGACAGGCAAATTGCTTGCCTTTCAGATAGCCGTGTGATTTACAAACAGAGAATGTCGGCGATATGGTAAAATACGGTATTTGGTAGGCATACGCTATAGCCTTGACTAATTTTTTGCAGGCTTCCACATCATCAATCGACTCACCAGTGTGGGCGTGGAAAACCGTCCCGCCGGTATATTGTTTTTGAATTTCATTCTGCATATCGAGCGCGTCGAACAGATCGTCGGTCGCGCCTACCGGCAGTTGGGTCGAATTTGTGTAGTAGGGATTATCGCCGCCCGGGATTATCATTCCCGAGAATTTGCTCCTGTCAATCTTCGCAAGCCTGTACGACGTTCCCTCGCCCGGTGTGGCTTCAAGGTTATATAAGTGTCCGGTTTCTTCCTGATACATAATGAGGCGGTTGCGCATGTGCTGCAACACCTCCATGGCAAACTCGCGCGCTTCGGGATCGGTCAAATCCCTGTTCATGAAATTGACGGTAGACTCATTCATACCAATCAGGCCAATCGTTGAAAAATGGTTATTCCAGTGGCGCAAATATCTCTGCGTATACGGGAACAGACCCTGATCCATCAGCTTGGTAATCACCTTACGCTTAATCTCGAGCGAGTCCCGCGCCACATCCATATAATGATCGAGCTGCTCAAAATAATCACTCTTTGATTTGGAGAAAAAACCTATCCTCGGCAAATTTATAGTTACCACGCCAATCGATCCCGTAAACTCATCGGCCCCGAACAGACCGCCGCCACGGTTGCGCAACTCCCGTTTGTCAAGCTGCAAGCGACAGCACATAGACCGCACATCGCCGGGATTCAGCGAAGAATTTATGAAATTCTGGAAATATGGAGTGCCGTATTTACCGGTCATCTCAAACAGCAACTTGGCGTTTTCACTGTCCCAGTTAAAACTTTCGGTAATATTATATGTAGGAATAGGATACGAAAACCCGCGGCCGTCCGCGTCCCCCTCAATCAACACCTCAAGAAACGCGCGGTTGATGATATCCATCTCGTGCTGAAAATCTCCGTAGGTCTCCTCAAGCGGTTTCCCGCCGACAATCGCCGGCTGATCGCGCAGATCGTCCGGCACCGACCAGTCGAGCGTAATATTCGTAAACGGCGCCTGCGATCCCCAGCGCGACGGCGTGTTGACGCCAAAAACAAAAGACTGTATCTGCTGCTTGACATCGGCATAAGACAAGTTGTCGACCCGCACAAACGGCGCGAGGTAGGTGTCAAACGACGAAAACGCCTGCGCCCCCGCCCACTCGTTCTGTAAAATACCAAGAAAGTTGACCATTTGCTGGATTAGCGTAGAAAGATGCTTGGGCGGTTTGGACGATATCTTCCCCCGCACCCCGCCAAGCCCCTCGGCGATAAGCTGCCTGAGCGACCACCCCGCGCAGTACCCCGAAAACATGCTCAAATCGTGTAGATGAATATCTCCATTGCGGTGCGCGCTTGAAATATCGGCCCCGTATATGTTTTCTAGCCAATAGTTGGCCGTTATTGCCCCGTTATTGTGCAAAATCAGCCCGCCAAGCGAGTAGTTGACGTTGGAATTCTCCGTAACCCGCCAATCCTCCTGCCTGAGGTAGCCGTCCATAGTATTGGCGATATCGAGCAGCAGGTCATTGGTCGACCGTACGCGTCGGCGCTGCTCGCGGTACAATATATAGGCCTTGGCGACCTTGGCGTGCCCCTGCTCGATGAGCACTTTTTCTACGACGTCCTGTATTTCCTCGACCGCCGGGATGGAGTTGGAGTGGAATTTCTGCCCCAAAACCCCCTCAACGAGCTTGGAAAGCGAGAGCGCCATGGAAAAATCCTTGCCGCCGACCGCCTCTGTAGCCTTGAAAATGGCATTGGCTATCTTGAAATTATCATAAGGAACCAGCTTTCCATCACGCTTACGTATAGTTGAAATCATAGTTTTACAAAGACTCCATATATATTTTTGGTAGTTTTTTACTGTTTTTCGAGCTTTTGGGCAACAGAATCCCGTTTGGCGCAGGTTTTGGCGCAAAACACTACATGAGCCGCATACCCGGTACTAAACATACTATATGTACGCATCGTGAGTTGAAAAAAAAGTTATTTTTTTTCACGGGCAGGACAATTTTTCATAAGATGTTGATTATACGGGGGTATCAATCCGCTGTAAGTCGGTGGAAAGCCGTGTCGGCCTATTTGTATGGAGTGTTCCGCCGAACTCACTCCCACTCAATGGTCCCCGGAGGCTTGGGGGTTACATCGAGAAATATATCGCCGATGCCCTTTATGGCGGATTTTTGGGCGATGACGGTGTTGATAGTGTCTTGCTTTAGCCAGACTATGTCTGCGGTCATAGCGTCTTGGGACTGTACCGGACGCAAGACTATCGGTTCGCCGTCATTTTTTCCATCGGTTATCGGAAGAAGGACTACCGGCATTTGCCATATCGTATCATATTCACCGGATTTTATTAACGCCTCGGTGATAATGGCGTCAATCGCGCGGAGTTTGTTTAGGCGGTCGCGGGTGGTGTGGGCTTTAATCGCTGTGTAGCACGGTGTCTTATCTGTTGATGATTCCCCCATTGTCAACGCGTATACTACTCTGTTTACCGATGGAATCGATTCTATTATCTCCGCGGTTATTTTTTCAATTTTTTCACGATCAAACGCGCCTTTAATCAAAACCGGACGCGCGTAGGTGCGTTCTCCGCCTTTTTTGCCGGTAGAACGTATTGGCAATACTGTTGATGTATATCCGGCTGTCGATGTGATCGTTTCTAATTTTGCGGATTCTTCCTCGGGGATATTATCCAACGTGGTTCCGTCGTTGCACAGCACTCTCACACCAAGACCCGGCCCCGGAAACGGATGCCGCCAAAGAAGGTCGCGCGGTAATCCTAAATTCACGCCTACCGCTCTCACCTCGTCTTTGTAAAGCGGTGCGATCGGTTCTATAATTTGGCCTTTTTCTATCAATTCCATGATGGCGTCTACGCGATTATGGTGCGTCTTGATTTTGCCGCCGCTCTCCCCCGCTTCTTTTTTGGCGGCGGTTTCGATGATATCCGGGTAAATCGTTCCCTGAGCTAAAATCCACTCGTCGGAATTCAGGGATAGTTTTTGCGATACCTTATCTTTAACGGCAAGGAATTTGTCGCCGATGATTTGACGTTTTTTTTCAGGGTCGTAGACGCTGTCGAGCGCGGTTAAAAATTCTTCTTCGGCATTTTCGATTCGCAGGTTGTCAAAGCCGTTGGATTTAAGAAAATCAAGAATCGCCGCGGATTCGTTTTGGCGCATTAATCCGGTGTCGATGTGCAAACCGAGTACCCTGCTTGGACCAAGGGCCTTGTTTAGCAACGCGAAAACCACAGTGGAATCGACACCGCCGGAAACGAGTAGAAATACTTTACGGCCTTCGCAGTGTTTGCGTGTTTTTTCTATGGCATCGCTTATGAATGTGTCTGGGTTAAAATCGCTACGGTCGAAATTGCGTATTATGCATTTGTTCATAATTAACGGCATCCTTTACAACCTGCAATTTCTATAATCCCAAACTTGCCAACTTTTCAAACAATTCCTTCTCCTGTTTTCCTAATTTTTCAGGCGTCACAACGCGCACATGCACCAACAGAACGCCGCGGTTTTTACTGCGTAATTCCGGCAGTCCCTTTGATTTCAACTGGAAGATTTTTTCGGATTGCGTGCCACCCGGTATTTTCAATTTTATCTTGTCTTCAAGCGTTTCAATCGTTTTTGAGCAACCGAGTGCGGCTTCGGAGAATGTTATATCGAGGTCGCAAGCCAAATCTATACCATGACGTGTGAAGCGGTCGTGCTCTTTTTCCAGTATAATCACCATGAGATTGCCGGATGGGCCGCCGCCTCTTCCGGCATCGCCTTTTTCGGGAACGGTGATATAATTACCTTCCGCGACGCCCGCCGGGATGTCGACCGATACCGTCGTTTCTGTTTGGCGCAGACCGCTGCCGCCACATGCGGAGCAGGGATCGACTACAATTTCGCCATCGCCTTTACAAACGGGGCAGGCGCTTTCCTGAATCATCTGGCCGAAGAATGAATTTGAGACGTGGCGTACGCGTCCGGCGCCATGACACTTTGCGCATGTGGCGCGCTTGCCGCTCTTTGAGCCGGTGCCGGTACACTCCCCGCATCTGTCGAGCCGCTTGACTTTAATTGTCTTCTTTACGCCGGTGGAAATTTCCTCTAATGTGAGCGGAAGCCTGACTTGTAAATCGTTTCCTTTTACCCCGCTATGCCCACCGCCGCGGCGCGAACGGGAACCGCCGCCGAAACCAAAGAGATCGCTGAAGAACGAATCGTTGCCGACATTGTTCATGAACGCGCGCAGAGCATCGGAAAGGTCGAACTGCACTCCCCCGCCGCCGCCATAACCGCGGAAACCGCCATAACCGCCGCCACTCGGACCGTCAAACGCGGCGTGGCCGAACTGATCGTATTGCGCACGTTTTTTCGCGTCCTTGAGTACCTCGTAGGCCTCGGTAGTTTCGCGAAATTTTTCCTCCGCCACCTTGTCGCCCGGATTTTTGTCGGGATGATACTGCACGGCGAGCTTGCGATATGCCTTTTTTATGTCGTCGTCGCTCGCGTTTTTTTGTATGCCGAGAACATCGTAATAGTCACGTTTTGCCATTTTTTATCACCTACTCCCCCGCCGCTTCCGGCGGACCGCTCGATACGATTACGCGGGCATGTTTCACTACTTTGTCTTTCAAACGATAGCCGCGCTCAAATACCTCGGCTATGTGTTCAACCGGGATCTCCGGATGCGGCGTGTTCATCAGCGCATCGTGGATTGTCGGGTCAAACGCCTCGCCGATTTCCGCGAAAACGGCCAAACCGTTGCGGGAAAGCGTCTCTTCAAATTTCGCGAAAATCAGCTTCATTCCCTCGATAAACGACGACAAATCGCCGCCGGCCTCACCCGCTTTGAGGGCACGTTCAAAATTCTCGCGTACGTCAACAATTTCGAGCATCAGTTTCTCACTGGCGCTTTCAACTAAACGCTCATATTCCTTGGCGGTACGGCGCTTAAAATTGTCAAACTCGGCCATCAAACGCAGATAACGGTCTTTCTCCGCTTCAATCTCTTGTTTGAGAGCATCGATAGTCTCAATTTCCTTGAGGATGTTGTCAACATCCTGAACATCGGATTGACAGTCGCCGTCGACCGGCACGGTGTCTAAAGTATCGATTTCGGGTTCTAAGGTTTCTTCTTTATTTCCCGACATTTTATGCCTCCCATCAAAAACGGGAGGGGGTATCTCAAAAGCCTGCCACATCGTCACCGCGAGCGAAGCGCGGCAACCTGTTTATCTCGCCGTAAGGCAATCTACCGGCTTACAACTCGAATCGTTAGTGGATAAATCGCTTCGCTATGCTCGCGATGACGATTTTTGAGACAACCCCTGCCCATACAAACAATTTTTACAATCAAATATCAATAAAAATCATAACAACACTAAAATTACATCATTCCCATTCCGCCCATACCACCCATTCCACCCATGCCTCCCATACCGCCCATGCCACCACCCATTCCGGCCATATCAGGCTTATCTTCGGGGATGTCGCAAACGATGCACTCTGTCGTCAGCATAAGGCCCGCTATCGACGCGGCGTTTTCTAAGGCGGTGCGGGTTACTTTGGTCGGGTCGATCACACCGGCTTTCACAAGGTCTTCGTATTTGCCGCTGTATGCGTTAAAGCCGTACGCGCCTTTACCTTCTTTGACCTGATTGGCCACAACCGACGCTTCGAGGCCGGCGTTTGTCACGATCATACGCAGCGGCTCTTCGCAGGCGCGGCGGATGATGTCTATGCCAATGGCTTCGTCACCCTCAAGCTTAAGGCTGTCGAGTTCGGCTGCCGCGCGAATCAACGCTACACCGCCGCCGGGGACTATGCCCTCGGTCGCTGCCGCGCGGGTTGCGGAAAGCGCGTCTTCCACGCGCGCCTTTTTCTCTTTCATTTCAGACTCGGTAGCCGCGCCGATGTTTATCACCGCGACGCCGCCCGCGAGCTTCGCGAGACGTTCTTGCAATTTTTCACGGTCGTAGTCGGAAGTGGTGTCCTCAATCTGCTTTTTGATGTTGCTGACGCGCGCTTTAATATCTTTGGCCGCGCCCGCGCCTTCAATGATTGTGGTGTTATCTTTATCGATAATAATGCGCTTGGCCTTACCGAGCGAATCGAGCGTCGTGTTTTCGAGCTTGAAGCCGGCTTCTTCGGAAATCAACTCACCGCCGGTTAATACGGCGATATCTTCAAGCATGGCTTTTCTTCTGTCGCCAAAGCCCGGGGCCTTAACCGCGGCAACTTTTAGCGTCCCGCGCAACCTGTTCAGCGCCAAAGTCGCCAGCGCCTCACCTTCCACGTCTTCGGCGATAATGAGGAGCGCGCTGCCCTGCTGGGCGACCTTTTCCAAAATCGGCAGCATGTCTTTCATGCCGCTGATCTTCTTGTCGTAGATAAGGATAAGCGCGTCGTCGAGTTCGCATTCCATCGTATCGGGATTCGTCACAAAATACGCGGACGTGTACCCGCGGTCAAACTGCATCCCCTCAACCACGTCGAGATGCGTATCAATTCCCTTGGCCTCTTCGACGGTGATAACGCCGTCTTTCCCGACTTTCTCCATAGCATCGGCGATGAGGTCGCCTATCTCTTTGTCATTATTGGCGCTAATGCACGCCACTTGAGCGATTTCTTTCTTATCGGATATGGGCTTCGAGTCTTTTTTTAGCCTCTCCGCCACCACTCTCGCCGATTTGTCGACCCCGCGTTTGATGGCCATGGCATCCGCGCCGGCGGCGACGTTTTTGATGCCGAGGCGGACGACGATCTGCGCGAGCACCGTTGCGGTGGTCGTGCCGTCGCCGGCGACATCGGAGGTCTTTGAAGCGACTTCCTTGAGCATCTGCGCGCCCATGTTTTCGAACCTATCTTCAAGCTCAATCTCTTTGGCCACGGCCACGCCGTCTTTGGTGACCGACGGGGAACCGAAACTCTTGTCGATAACGACATTGCGCCCGCGCGGCCCAAGGGTAACGCGGACGGCGTTGGCTAATGTGTCGACACCTTTGAGAAGTTTCTCGCGGGCTGTGGTATCAAATGTTAATTGTTTGGCTGACATTATGTTATTCCTTTCTTATAATATACGTTTAATTTGTTATTTATTGAAACTTACATCAATTCGGCTTCGCCGCGATAAAACACGGTTCGAACCTAAACAATCGCCAACACGTCGCTCTCTCTCATAATCAAAAATTCCGCTCCGTCGACGGAAACTTCCGTCCCTGAATATTTTCCATAGAGCACCTTGTCCCCCGTTTTGAGCGACATTTCAATTTTCGTCCCGTTTTCGGCGATTTTTCCGGGGCCAACGGCGACAACTTCACCCTTCTGCGGCTTTTCCTTGGCATTATCCGGGATATACAGCCCACCGGCGGTCTTTTCTTCTGCATCCAGCGCCTTCACGAGGATGCGGTCGGCTAAAGGCTTTACATTCATGTTTTGACGTCCTTTCTATGATATTTTTGTTTTGATGGATGATTTTCCCTGTTTTATTGAAACACCAATCTTAATCGTAATCAGTGGAATCAATAAGCCATGTAAGATAATATCTGCGCGGCAGGAATGCAAGAAAAAAATAAAATTAACAAATTTTTCTGTTTTTGACAACCACACCCCGCAACTGAAACCCTAAATTCAACCTCATCATCATCCCCCGGCATCACAAAAACACGAGCGTTGGATAGCTCATCCAGGTCCCATTTATGAAGCAACTCACTGTTGGAAACTACATACGCCGTCGGGTCGGATGTCCATGCCAGCGAGGTCATGTTTTTGACTTGGCCAAGTTGGTAATTAAATGGGCCGTATACAATATCACTGAATTTTTGAGCAATTATCTTATATTCCGGCTCCACTCCGTAGTTACCAAATTTTAAAAATACTATGCCGTTGCTTTCCCCATCGAGAGTTCCAACGGTATTGAGCCCAAATTGTCCATTAGGCAGATGTTTTAGTAAAGATATGCCAAAAGCCCGTCATCGCGAGCGAAGCGCGGCGATCTATTGGCTTGTATTAACCCGGCGGTAATTAACTTCAATTATCTATTGAGTTTGTCTTTGTTTTTTGAGGACGGGGCTCATAAGTTCCCTCTTTCAATCAAACGGCAGGATGTACACTGTACATCCTCACTCACTTCGCGCATAGTTTATCATCCGTAACGCCCCGATACGATAGCCCCCCTGCGGTCCCCCATAAGCGGCGACCGCTTACGGGGGACATGT
>JAITUP010000249.1 GCA_031286265.1 Chitinispirillales bacterium
ACCAAAACCATGAACACTACTTGTGGGTACAACGCGAAACTTCATCCTACTTACTGCAGAAACGGGAAAAACAGGCATCCCGCCTCTTTACAACGAGAATTAATACAAAAAACAAATGCGGCCAACACCTCTACTCTATAATTTAATAAAAAATCATTCAAAAGTCAATAGCTATTTTTATTTTTTTTTACTATCATCCCATAGCCCGTTCTTTTTGGTCTCCAATCGTCTTTAATCCAAATTTTCCATTAGGATTAGGATGCTTTTTAAAAACCATGCTTAGAATGAACATCGCCCTTTCCGTTCATACGACCCTTTGTTGTCCCAAACATTACGGAGCGGTATCAGGAGGCGAGGCGACACATTTTAAAAAAAAGGTTTTAAAAAAGGGTTTTTTAAAAAACGGTAAAATCTTATGAGACGGCAGTGAGTTATTTTTGCTTAAGGCGGGAATCATGAAAGCAAATTTCACGCCGCCCCGTCCCTACAAACCTTTGGCGCCAATGTCACGCCGGAATTGTGCGCCTTCAAATTCTATCTCGGCGACACCCCCGTATGCCAGCGCAATCGCCTCCGCAAGCGTCCCCCCTTTAGCCGATACCGCCAATACACGGCCGCCGCTTGTCAGCAATTTTTCTTTTTTCTTGTCTTCAGATATGCCGGCATAATATACGTCAACCGCGGTTTTTTCATCTGCGCTGTCTATCCCGGTAATCACTTTGTTCTTTGCAAATTTGCCGGGATAACCTTTGCTCGCCATAACCACCGACGCGCAGTATCCGGGGTCGATATCCCATTTCACGGATGCCACGTTGCCCCTGATGCTTGCGCATTCTCTGAAAGCCTTGTACCAGTCACACTGTACGAGCGGCATGATCGCCTGTGTTTCAGGATCGCCGAAACGGCAGTTATATTCAATTACCTTGGGACCGTCTTTTGTCAACATTAATCCTACAAATAGCACACCCTTAAATTTTGCTTTTTCTTTTTCCATCGCGGCTAATGTAGGGATGATGATTTCTTTTTCTATTTTTGCCAGCATTTTCGCGCTCACCGCCGGTGTCGGCGCGTAGGCCCCCATACCGCCGGTGTTTGGGCCGGTGTCGCCGTCCCCTATCCGCTTGTGGTCTTGCGCCACAGGCAGAATTTTATATGATTTGCCGTCTGTGATGGCAAAAACTGAGGCCTCCTCGCCGACCATTTTTTCTTCTATGATGACCGTATCTCCCGCCTCGCCGAATATTTTTTTGTCAAAAATGTCGGCAAGCGCGGTTTTGGCTTCTTTGAGCGTATCGCACATAATCACGCCCTTGCCCGCCGCGAGTCCGCTGGCTTTCACGACGACCGGGGTGTTTTTCTCCTCAACGTAGGCGAGTGCCGCGGCCTTGCTTGTAAATACCTGAAAATCCGCCGTGGGGATGCCGTATTTTTTCATCAGTTTTTTGGAAAACGCCTTGCTGGATTCAATCTGCGCCGCGGCCTTAGACGGGCCGAACGCGAGCAATCCGCGTTTCTTGAACGTATCGACAATCCCCTCCGCGAGCGGCGCTTCCGGGCCGACGACAGTGAGATTGATCTCATTTTCTTTCGCCCAATCGGCCAAATCGTCCCAGCTTGATATGGGCTGATTGACGAGCATGCAACCGTCGCGCTCCATTCCCGGGTTGCCCGGGTATGCGTACAGGCAGAGCGGCCGATCCGACCTCAAAAACGCTTTCAGCAACGCATGTTCTCTGCCGCCGCCGCCAACAATCAACACAGAATCCATAAAATCCATTCTCGTTACCCCTCCAACTGCGCATCACTCACCATCATCGTCGTCGTCGTCATCAACAACGTTAGGCTGCAAACGCAACGTTTCTTCTATGTATTTATCTCTGATATTTTTCTTCTTCCGCAAAAAATCCAGCACGACCGCCGTCTGCTCCTCGGTGAGAAGGAGGCGGCTTTGACGCGTCAGGCGGCCGTTGAAGCCCCAGTCCTTGAGCAACTGCGGCGAAACCGGGAACGCGTCCTTAATCGACACAAAATGAACCTCGTCGGCACGCAGCGCATAGCACACTTTTTCATCAAGACACGAATAATCCTCGCAAGTTCTGATGTGATACTTTTTGACATCCGCGATTTTTGCCACCCGGTAAAATCCCGTAACAAAATATTTACCCTTGCTATTTTCATTAATACCGGCATATTTGGTGATAAAAAACATATACCGAATCCGCGACTTAACAAAGGTCGATCTGATTTTGAGCCGCACACAGCTATGGTACCCAAACGTCCCCGTTTCGTAGTGCGGTTCGGATTCGATTTCGCTCGGGTGTTTTTCGGGTATCTCGCGGATCGGCAACTCCGAAATGGGGTCGCTACCGTAGTAAATGACCATACCTGTATTACTCGCCCGGTAATCCTGCCAAGGGGCGCTGTCGGCGGTTCTGTTCGGAAAAAAATCTACTGACATCATAAACTCCTATATATAGATAAAAAACAGAGCCCGCATTTGGATGCGAGCTCGAAAAATCCCTAATACGGGGATATAATAGGCAATTCATACCAAAAAATACGCCACGTATCTACAATATAATTAAGGGAACGGAAAAATGCAAAAATATTAAAAAACAATATTAATACGTCAACGACAATCTAACCCCATATCTGGGCAGACCGTCAATTCCAATCGCCAAATCCGTACCTATTCTAATTCTTTCGTCGAAATCACTTAGGTGGGCATCGACTATGGCATCGAATAATGAGTATAGGTAGGTGAACAGAGAGGCCCATAGATAGGTGTTGCGCTGGGAAAAATTTCTGTCGTATTGATGGCGCCAATAGCCCAAATACTCCGCACTGTAGGGGTGCCGTGCGGATGTGGTGTCCCGCATTTCGTTATATCTGTCGGATGCCATGCCCATCAGCCGCTGATGGCCGTAAGCCATTGTCATCAGGGATACTTGAGCCATTGTGATCATCCCCGCCTTGCCTGGGCGCTTATTGTAGAACTGGCCGAGGCTGAGGAACGGCACAGTCGCGAGAAGGCCCGCCCGCGTCGGATCCCTCACCTCCCCGCGCGGAGCGGCCCCGCCGGCCTCCAACGCGTTGAGGAAGCTAAACAAATGTATACCGGCAGCCCATGTGATGGCACTGTAGGCGGTATACCTCGCCTGATGCGCTTCAAATTCCCTCCTGTCGGCCAAAACCGTATAAAGGCCGGACCAATACATGGAATTGTCGCCGGTAGCAATATCGTCGGATTCCTCGCCGAGCACCCTAAACTGCTCCGAACGATCCCGCAACTGATCCACCTCCCAATTGCGCCAATTCGCCTCATCCCACCAGTAAATAGAAACACCAATCGTCGTGGCCTCGGCAGCGAGAAGCAACCCGCCCATAAAATAACGCCGCTGATAAAACTGACCGCCGCCGGGGATAAACGCGGAAATAGCCGCGCCGGTATAGTGTATGGGAACCGGCTCAGAGATTAACACTGTGTCCGCGGTGTCCGGGTCGATGGGGACCTGTTCGGGTATATACGCCGACCCCCGCAGATCGACAACAGCAAGCATGTCGTCCGCCGCGCCAACGGCTGACATTAAAATCATCACGGCTAAAAGGTGTTTTATGATATTCATCTTAAAATCCACAGCTTTAGAATTCCATTTTTAGTCCGTTTATCGCACAGCATCAATCACCATCGGCACCGGGCGAAGTAATTGCGAGTTGACAAAGCCTACTGCCATCTTCTAAAGTATGCCAAATTCCTGTCTTTGCCAAATCTAAGCTTACAGGATGCTTAAAGCCAAAGCGCATCGGAGTATTAAGATGCTCCTCTTTTTCATCTTCCTCTTTGAGCTTTGCTATATCAACGGCAGGCATTGTTATTATAGGCATCGTTTCTCTGCCAAAACCATATCTAAAACCGATAGGGGTTTCATTTGTGCTAAGCTGTGCGCTTATTTGTAAGCACGGCAAAAACAGCAAAAAAAGTATTTTTAATACGAAACGTTTAATATACATTGCAAACCTCCTCTATTTTGTTAAATTTCAAATATTCCTTGCCGTCGTTATAGAATATGTGTAATACTTGCGGATATAATTCAAAATGGAGAGACTTGTCTATTCCTGTAAGAATATTAGCATATAACAATCCATCGCCAAAATCACAACACATCATTGTTTGGATTACAAAGCGTAGGAGTAAATTATTAGTATCATAATCAGCAAAATACAGTCCGAATTGACCACCGCCTATTTGGTTATAATTGATTCTGCCCGACATTATACTATCATTTTCAAATGTAAGCGTATACATACTGTCTTTTGCGATTCCAAATAAACTATCTATTTCCACTCCGTTGAGAGTATCAATATAACTAGGTTCCCTGCTTGTATTGTTTTCGGCATCAACAAAAGCTGTTAACTTCCAACTTGTGCCTGCCAATGTTAATGTAGTGTTATTTTCATCCCCATTAGGCTCTACCAATGTATCACATCCTGTTATCGCAAATACCAACACGGTAATCATGCTTAATAAAAAACATTTTTTCTTCACAATTATACCCCCTTTACATAAAATTTCTTGTGAGAGTAAAGCTCAACAGTACTCAAAAAAGTAATTTTATCACTATAACGCCTAACTTTCCGTCTCCACCGAACGCGCCTCCAGGCCGGATTTGCGCATTACGGCCTCAAAGCTGACGCGCTGGCCTTCATCCAAAATTTTGTATCCGTCGCGCAATAGCGATTTGTGGGTGACGGAAACGGAAGAGCCGTCGTCGCCCCGTATCCTGCCTGTGCCGCTAATATCGTTAAACCAAATGACCGTACCGCTTATCATTGTCGCATCCCTCCGGCCTCAGCCTAACCGGGCCGCTATATTTTCTGTGTATGGCGGAAATATCGTTCCCTTTTCCGTGATGATAGCCGTGATAAGCCTGCACGGAGTTACATCGAAAGACGGGTTGAAGACCGCTGCGCCGTCTGGGACGGTCTTCTTGCCGCCACACCATTGCGCTACCTCTTCCCTGCCCCGCTCTTCTATAGGAATATGAGCGCCGTCGGGCATCGCCAAATCGAAAGTCGACGACGGCGCGGCGACATAAAACGGAATGTTGTGAGCGGCGGCAATAAGCGCGACGCCGTAAGTGCCTATCTTGTTTGCCGTATCGCCATTTGCCGCGATACGGTCTGCGCCCACTATGCAGGCTTTCACCTGCCCGGTCGCCATCACGGACGCGGCCATGTTGTCGCAAATCACCGTAACGGGAATACCCGCCTCGCTCAACTCCAACGCGGTGATGCGCGCGCCCTGCAAAAGAGGGCGAGTCTCATCGGCAAAAATCATTCTGAACGAATGACCTTTTTCATGGCCAACATAAATAGGCGCGAGCGCGGTCCCAAGCTCACTCGTAGCAAGGCCGCCGGCATTACAGTGAGTCAGGATACAATCAGCATCCTTAATCAACTCAAACCCTGCCTCGCCTATCGCGCGGCACATCCGCCTGTCTTCTTCGAGAATGGCGCAGGACTCATCAAAAAGGCGGGTTTTTAGTGCGTAGATACAAATATCATCTGTTTTTTCGACGCAGTCACGGGCGGTATTCTTCATCCTGTCGAGCGCCCAAAACAGGTTAACCGCCGTAGGCCGCGCGGTAGCGAGGTAATTGGCACGCTCCTCTATATGGCTCAAGAAATCGCGAATATTTCCATTATCGTCAAAGTCTCGCACGCCGAGATAGAGCCCAAACGCCGCGGCAATGCCAATAGCCGGCGCGCCCCTCACCCGCAACACCTTTATCGCCTCATACATCTGATCGATGGTAACGATGTCGATATATAAAATTCGCTCCGGCAGCAGCGTCTGATCTATAATCCGCACACCGTTACCACTTCCCCACTCAATGGTCTTCAAACGGCTCATCAGCACATTTCCATTCGTTAAGGTATGGCGTTAATTATGGGTAAGACTGTGAATCCTTATCCCATTTATCCACGCTCGATTTGGATTGTCGTTGTTGTTATGTCGCATACCTCGCTTGGGCCGAAATACTGGATCGGCCCCGGGTACAGGTATTCATCGTCCGCCGCCCATTTGTCGCGGTTGGCGACGAATTCCTTGAACGGCTTGCCGTCTAATTCGACCAGCGCTTTTTTGATGACCGGCTTTGATTTGCCGTGGCGGCGTTCCATGTTCATCATCATTGTTAGCGGAATGCCGCCGGCAATCCACCGGTCGGCGGATTTTGTCAGATTTCTTACCGATGAGAGGTAACCTGTCAGCCCCGCTCCTATCAGGCTTGAGGCCGTGTAGCCAAGGCTGTAGCAATAATCGGCATCGAAGTTTGACGGAGCGGCGCAACGGCCTTCATAACCGAAGAAGTGATTCACCGCCGAGAATTTGCCCTTGTATTCGCCCTTTGCCTTCCACTCCTTCAATAGCGCCTCAACCATCTCTATGAGCAATTTTTCGGTTTCTATGCGCGAAACCTGCACGTTACCGTGGGGGTCGCGGTCGGCGAGGAGCTGCTTTTTGATAGTCAGCGGTAAACCCGTAAACGCCGCCGACATTTCCTCGGGAAGTTTTTCCGTTACGAATTTCAGTTTGGCGTCATCCTCAAGCGCGTCAAAAGTCTCGGCGTTCGCGGCGAGCAGGTCGTTTAATTCTCCGATAAGCGCTTGCGTTTTTGGGAGGAACTCGAGTAATCCTTCGGGGACAAGCACAATGCCGAAATCTTTGCCGGCGGCGGCGCGTTTTTTGACGACCGCCGCGATATCCTCGACTATTTGCGTCAACGTCATTTTTTTCTCTTGAACTTCTTCCGATATGAGCGTGATGTTCGGCTGGGTTTTGAGTGCGCATTCAAGCGCGATATGGGATGCGCTGCGGCCCATCAGCTTGATAAAATGCCAGTACTTCTTCGCGGAGTTAGCGTCGCGCTGAATGTTGCCGATCAGCTCGCCGTATACCTTGCTTGCCGTATCAAAACCGAAAGATGCCTCCACCCATTCGTTTTTCATGTCGCCGTCTATAGTCTTCGGGCAGCCCACAACCAGTATCCCGGAATTTTTTTTCACGCAATATTCCGCGAGCACGCAGGCGTTTGTGTTGGAATCGTCGCCGCCTATGATAATGATCGCGGTGATCCCTAACGCTTTGCAGTTTGCTATAACCTTATCAAAATCCTCTTCAGTCTCAAGCTTCGTGCGCCCCGATCCGATGATGTCGAATCCGCCGGTATTGCGGTATCTGTCTATGAACGCGTCGTCGAATTTAACGTATTTGTTATCGATAAGCCCGCTCGGCCCACCCAAGAATCCGTATAGTTCGCTCCCTGCATTAATTTTTTTGAGCCCGTCGTAGAGCCCGGCGATCACGTTGTGCCCGCCCGGCGCCTGGCCGCCCGAGAGTATCACACCGGCCTTGATCGCGGCAATTGGTGTGTCGGCGGGCGCGTCGAACGTTACTACCGGCAAGCCGTAGGAATTCGGAAACAAGGCCTTGATGTCATCCTGATCGGCCACCGACTGCGTGGGGGCGCCCATCGCCGCCTTCATTGCGCTGCCGTGTGTGGCTAAGGACTTGGGGAGTTTGGGTTTGTAGGCCGCGCGAGCCGCCTGTAAGGGAGAAATCGCCATAATTAAGGTTCCTTTTTTTAGGTTTTTTGTGGACAACGAATACAAAATATAATAGATAATACCTGTCGAATGGCAAAAAATAAAATAAAAACGCTACCTCAACCCTAATCTTGTATCAATCGGCAAATTCCTTTTCCGCGATTCTTCGACGGCTATTGCGTCACAGCGTTCGTTTTCGGGGTGCCCGCTGTGGCCGCGTACCCATTGGAAGGTGACCTGGTGCCGGTCGATCGCCTCGAGGAGGCGCTCCCACAGATCCGAATTTTGCGCTTTTTCTTTTTTATTGCGCATCCAGCCGGCGGCTTTCCATCTGTAGACCCATTCCTTCTCTATAGCGTTTACCACATACTGCGAGTCGGTCATGACGACCACTTCGCAGCACTCCTTAAGCGATTCGAGCGCCACGATCACAGACACGAGTTCCATGCGGTTGTTGGTGGTGTGCGAATAGCCGCCCGAGAGTATTTTTTCCGTCCCCTTATACCTGAGTATCGCCGCGTACCCCCCCGGCCCCGGATTACCCGAGCATGCCCCGTCCGTGTATATATTTACCTTCTTCATCCCTTGCTTTGCCTCAAAAATAGGGTTTTTATCAGTTTTTTGAACCACTTGGAAAATAAGAAAAATCAACGTCAAAATGTTTTTTTATTTTTTATTTTATTTTTCCGCATATTTTATGTATATTATTAGTAGGTGCTGGCGCACTTGCACTGTCTTGTGAATCGTGCCGGTTTTGCCGTACCGTTTGCGTTGTATTGAAGTACCGATTAGATGTTGTGTTGTACTCGCGTTGTAATTGGCGTTACGCTATTCTTATCGTACCGTCCACGTTGTATTCGCGTTGTGAATTCGCGTTGTACCGGTTTTTCGTCGTATCTTTAGCGTTGTACCAAAAATTTCTTTAGGTTTCATGTTACATGAACCTAATAAACCTTTCGGGAGGAAGCGTTTATGCGCACTTTTTTACTTGTTTTTGCGTTAATTTCATTACCCTACGCCTCCACGGGCGAATTTGGGAAGCTGCGGGTTGATACGGACCCGCCGGGGGCGGATGTCGTCGTCGTCGCGGAAATCGGTAAGACGCCGATTTCAAACGATTTTATGAACCCCGGACTCTACAAGATAGAAATCCGGCATCCTGACGGCAGATATCTACCGGTCGCCATGGAAGCGACCATCGTCGCCGGCGGCCAACCGGTCACAATCACTCACACGCTCGTCAAGCCGCCGATTTTGACCAAACGGAACGGATACCAGCTAATCCTGGGAGCCGCGGCGGCGGCAGGGGTAATTTGGGCGGCCGTTGATGACGATTCATTCCGCCGTCCGGCAGCAGCCGCGGCAGCGGGAATATTGCAAGCGGCATTAATGGTCACAATTGTATTGTGGTGATAATTAAAAATTAAAAAAGCTTTTAAGAGGGTACGATTATGATACCACACGAATCGGAAATCGAAAAAACAATCGTTGAAAGACCCTTGCCTCTACAGAGCGAGGATATGGCAAACGATAATCCCGACACCGAAAGCGGCAACTCCGGCAACGAGCCAACTAGCTTTCGCAGGGAAAGAAGGCGCATCAGCGCCCGAGGCGCGGTGAAAAACCCGTACGAGGCAACCGCCGTGATGCGCCCCATCCATGGGAAAACACGCATCGGACAAGCGCTTGTCAAAGATACAATCGGAACAGGCGGCATGGCCACAGTTTACCTGCTGTGGAACGAGCGGCTCGAGGTATTCAGGGCCGCCAAGCTACTCTCACGAGACGCGCTTTATGACAGATTTGAGACGGAAATCAAGATCTCCGCCAAGCTACGCCACCCCAATATCACGGAGATATACAATGTCGGTGAGTGGAACGGACTCCCGTACATGGAGATGGAATATATAGACGGCGAAAATCTTCAGGTGATTTTAGGGAAGCGCGGGAGATTTCCCGAAGCGGTATGCTGCGCCGCGGCGATGTGCGTAGCCGCAGCGCTTGACTACGCGCATAATCTGGAGTTCACTTTGGGAGGCAAACCCTACAAGGGAATCATCCACCGCGATCTGAAACCGGCCAACATCATGTTTTCAAAACACGGTGAAGTCAAGCTCACAGATTTTGGCATCGCGCGGCCGGCACAGGCGAGCCTGCACACTACCGAGGGAAATATCGTCGGAACGATGCACTATCTGTCGCCGGAGCAGATGGATGGGCAAAACGTGGATCACCGAAGCGACATATATTCGCTCGGCGCGCTGTTATACGAAATGGCTACCGGGGTGAAAACGTTCCCGCACGAAAATATAACGGAATTGATGAGGCGGAGGACGACCAACAGCTTTAAGAAACCGACGGAACACGGCTTCCCTATTAGCGCCGCGCTCTCGAAAATCATTCTCAGATGTCTCGAAGCCAATCCTCAAAATCGCTATCCCGACGCGGAAAGTCTGTATGAAGACTTGCATAAAACGCTCGCGTCCCTCACACATCTCGCGCCGGGAAAAGTCATATCGCGATTCTACCCGGAGGTCGCCACTCATACGGAAACAAAGATTGAACCGGTCACGCGGAAATCAACGCCGCTGACAGCGCGAGCCGCGGCCTTAATATCGGCGACGATGTCATTGCTGTCAACTTGCGCATCGGCGCTGGTATCATCGTTGTCGGCGCTCATAAAAAAAATCACGGCGAAAAAGCAAATCGTTTACGCCTCGGCCGCGTTGATGTTGTTAGCAGTACTGATTTTTGTGTTGATATCCATTCCCAGAGAGAAAAACGAGGCACGCGTAATCGAAACCGCATCCGCCCCCCAAACGCAGGAAGAAGAAGTTGTCGATACAAAATCCATACCGGATTCCATCCAAACACAGGAATCCGACGACGCACCGCTAAAATCCGTCGCCGCTACGGAAAGCGACAGCGTTTCACAAAACCAGACGGCAGCAAGCCCTGCCGCGGAGCAAAAAACCGCCCAACCGGCAACGGAACCGCCAAGCACAAAGGTTGCTCAAACAGCTCCGAGGAACGTTAACGCCGCGCCGCGGCCGGCGCCAAGAACCGTCGCCAGCACCACACCGACAACCGATGCCGAAGACGAACTCATAAAAACCGCAACCACAGCAATTGCACAGCGGGACTGGGTAACCGCTATCAGAACGCTCGAAACGAGAGACGCTTTCAGAGCGAAAAAGGACCAGCGTACGCTTCTTCTCTTTGAAAGCTACGTGGAAGCCAAGCGTCTCGACAGAGCTTTGGCCATCCTCGACACCGCCGCGCGGACGGGCGACGCCCTCTATTTTCTGACAGCCGGGCGGTATTGGTATTACACACAAGACTACACGCGAGCTATGGAAATGCTTGAAGCATCGCTGACACGTTCGAGTATCACCCGTAGCAGAAATTCAATTTTTGATACCGCCATATTCTATATTGCATTAGTGAGAAGCGGACAATTCAGAGCCGCGCCGTCAAACGAGCGCAGGCAAGCCGCTCTCGACGGATGGCGCAGGGTCGAGGCAACCTACAGTTCGAGGCCGAATAGTCAAAGGCTCGCGAGGGCGGGCAGGGAGATCGCCGCGCTAGACCGCTAAACCGGAGACACAGAAGCTTGGGAAGGTTGCATGGATATAAATTTTCACTACTTCGCGATAAAAACAATCGCCGTAGAAGCCGGGTTTGATGAAACGGAAGCGCAGCAAATAGCCACGTATTCGCAGTATGTCGACGACTTCGACTGGATAAAACCCGTCTACAGCGACAACATACCCGAATACCTCAAAGACAAAAACTGCGATTTATATCTACGCCCCCGCATACTGGGACGCGGCTTTAATTTTCGCCCTACCCCAACCGGTTTTGCCGGGCTTGAGAACAGGGCTGTTCTGCTGCAGAGAAAAATGCAAAAATTCATGGTTTCGCCGTTTCACTTCGCGCCGCGGGCCGCAGGCAAGATCTCAAGGGAAAGCCGAACTGCTCCGACCGAAATCGGAGACGGAACTTTCCTCAGCGACATGCTGATAGACGCGCGCGGCAAAATTATCAAGCGGGAAGACGAAGATAGAAGCGTCTCCCTGATGCGGATCGGTATATTGCTCCACACTTTCGCGGACACCCACGCGCATCAGCTTTTTTCCGGATACGACTCATGGGTCAACGATGTTAAACTCATCAAAGTTACGAACAACATAAACGGAAACGATCTCACCGATAAGGAACTGGAAAAGGTCAAAAAGCAAAGGGCAAGCATCGGTCGGTCAAGAATGTACATACTTCCCTACATCGGTCACATGTGGATATTCGATACGCCCGATCAGTCGAATCTGTCTTTTGAAATGCGATACAAAAAAAGCAAAAAAGACAATTACGGCGGAATATATGCCCGCAGCAACACCGAAACATTTGCGGACGCAAGCCTGCACATCCTCAACTATCTGAGAAGCTGCTTAGGGCGCGACCCGGTATCGGCCGGTGACTGGGCGATATTTGCCGAAAAACTCAAGTTTTGTTTTTTGGTAAATTTTCCGTCAAAAAACATTGTAAACGAACTGACGAATCACTGGAAAAAACACTTTCAGTATATTCAGTATGACTACAACAAGGACAAGATATCGGGAGCTTTTTATGAAAGCGGCGCGGCGGATACGGGTGTTGACACACGTTTGAAAAGCAGAAATTATACCGGCGCTTTTTATGCCTACAACCATATCGCGAACACCCTGTTGATAAAAATGTATGGCCCCAATTCAAGAAAACGTAACCGATAAACGTATTATTATAGGGCGCCAATTATTAATCCTCCAATTAACTGTTGCGTTGCGCCATCCGGCAACATCACTGCCCCAAGTGCAGTTGTCGGGCGGTGTAACGCAACAGTTAATCGGTACTTTAATAATACAGAGCGCGGAGTTTTTTATTTTGTTTTTTTGTTTCCATGTATTATATTAGTGGATTACTATTGAAATATCAATTAAATATTCACTTATAACTTTTTCAAACTTTTTAGGGAAAGGGGTTATTCTGTATGGATGCCAAATTTCGCAAAATTGTGACTTTTTTATCAAAAAACCAAGACGAATACGACTCTGCTGATATCTCCATGGCACTCAAGATGAATGATGTTTTTGTGGAGAAAGCTCTCGAGATATTGGAGAAATACGGCACGATTAATTGCAGGCGCGACGAGAATGGGAACGCTTATTGGAGCGCACCGTCCAAGGGGGCAAAAATTAAGGAACCCAAGATGAAAAGAGGCGCCGGCGACGATTTTGACGACGACGAATACACAGGAAGGAAGGCATCGGGCGACTCCGGCGGTACAAGCTCCATCGTGGGCTACATCATAACTGCGGCGGTAAGCATCGTCATATCGGCAGTGCTCTCGCTTGTCTTGAACGCGGATGCCGCGGGATCAAAGCTCAGAGAATTCGACGGGAGATTGGAAACGCTTGAAGCATCGACCGGAAACAGGGTCACCACATTAGAAAGAAAAACGGCCGAGTTGGAAGAAAAAGTTGATAGCTTAGCCAGACCGCCCGTCCAGCCGAGAAGAAGGTAGTATAAGACACGGGGCTGTCTCAAAAGCCGTCATTGCGGGCTTGACCCGCAACTTGTTTATCTCGCCGTAAGGCAATCCCCCTATGTAATCTTGTCGTTGGGGATTGCGGGTCAAGCCCGCAATGAC
>JAITUP010000258.1 GCA_031286265.1 Chitinispirillales bacterium
GTGGGCATACTATCGGGGTAAAAATGCTAAAATCAAAAACAAAACCACACCATCGACTTGTTTTGACTTTAGCATTACACCCGACCGTAGGGTTTTAAGGGTAAGGGTTTTAGCGTATTCGGTTTTAGAATGGGGGCGTTACGGGGGCGGAGCCCCTGTCACCAAAAAAAAATTTGATTTTAAAGGTTTTGATTTTAAAGACTTTGAAGGCTTTGATTTTAACGTTGAGATCAATTGCCGTCGGGTTAATAACTACAGGGATAAGTGTGGAAACAATCGCTAAAATTACAGGAATGGCGGTAAGAGAAATAAAAAAAATGTAAATAGTTTAATCACGAAAATAGGGACAAAAGCGACGGTTTTTCGTTGCGTTGCGTTCAGTAACAAAAAGGATATAAATTCACATGAAGATCACAGCTCTAAGCATTTCCCCGCCCCCCGGCGCATCGGCAAACCCAAAGGTAACGCCTGAACTTCTCGCAAGCAGCCTTGCCCGTTACTCCCGCTCCAACAAAGGGCTTGACGCCATCCTCGCTTCCATTGACTGGAGCGACCCCGACAAATCGGTCGACGCGATATTCAAATTTGTCGACTACGGGCACGCGAGCATCACCGGTATGACCGGCGGGATTGCCATTGCCATTGACGGATTGTCTATGTATCTCGCGTATAAAATTTTTGAAATCGCGCAGTTGTGCGACGGTCAGGAATCGAGTACGCGTTACATCAAGCTTGATAAGACGAGCATTCCAAGCGCGAGCGAGATCGGTATTCCCGAAAACTGCGCGAAGCGGTGGGAAGCGTTGATGGAGCGATCGTTTGAAATTTATCGGGAATTGTATGATACGCTTGATAACAATGTTAAGCAAAATCCGGAATTGATAAAATTGCCCGCGGGTATCGATGAAAAGGTCGTTGGCAGGCTTCGGAAAAATTACGCGCTTGACAGGGCGCGGTATCTGTTGCCGTTTGCGTCAAAGACAAATGCGGCGTATGTGATGACGGCGCGGGTTTGGGCGGACACTGTCAGGCAGCTCGATTCGCTCCCGCTCCCCGAAGCGAAAATTTGCGCGGAACTCGTGCGCGCGGAGCTCGATAAATATGTTCCGAGAATGACGCAGCACAGTTTTAAAACCCCTGCAAGCATCAATCAAGCAATGCAGTTGTCGTCTTATTCAATCGACAAAATCAGGAATAACGGTGTTTGTATTGATAATATCCCCGACGATGTCTATTTGCAAATAATGAACGACAGGCCGGCGTTTTTGCCTGATTTGCAAACGATGGAAGCCGCGTTTGCCGGGAAGGAAAATCGTTATTGCACAATCGGGACGGCGGCGCGCCGGGTGATGGTGCGGGCAGCGTGGAATAATATGGCGATTGCCGAGTTGCGTGACTTGAACCGGCATAGAAGCGGATACAGATTTACGCCGCTTTGCCCGCGCGGGTTTTATCTGCCGGAAGAGGCCAAGCATCCCAAAGTAGACGAATTGCTGCGTGACTACAAGACGTTGGTTGAATCGATAGCATCGTCACAAGACGGCAACGCGCATACGTATATATATGCGCTATTGCTTGGGACGCAGATAGAATTTGAGCATGGGACGCATCTTGATAAATTTATTTATGAGATAGAATTGCGTACGGGCATGGGCGCGCATTTTCGATATGCGGATCATTTGGCTAAAGCCGCGGAGATACTGACGCAAAAAATGCCGGAACTGGCCCCGTTCATACAAACCGGAAACGCGGAACCGGAGTTTTGAAGAAACCGGAACTGTTAGCTCCCGCCGGGAGCGCCGATTCATTTCACGCCGCCATCAATGCCGGGGCCGATGCCGTATATCTTGGCCTTAGCGTTTTTAACGCGCGGATGCGGGCAAAAAATTTTACCGCGAGAGACCTATCCGCGCTGCTACCCTACGCGCGTTCCCATAATGTCAAGATATACGTCACTCTCAACACGCTGATAAAACAATCGGAAATCAAACCCGCTTTAAATGTTTTATATCAGTTAGACCGGCTCGGCGTCGATGCGGTTATTGTTGCCGATATCGGATTGATGAAACTTGCGTCTGTACATTTTCCATCGTTAAGGTTACACGGAAGTACGCAGGCTGCCGCGCATAATGCGAACGGCGCGGAGTTTTTGAAATCACTTGGAGCAAAAAGGATTGTGCTCGCGCGGGAATTGTCGATGGATGAGATATTGGAAACGACTAAAAAAACATCTATCGAAACCGAGGTATTTATCCACGGAGCGTTGTGTTACAGTATATCCGGCTTATGTCTTGCAAGCAGTTTTATCGGCGGCGCGAGCGGGAATCGCGGGAAATGCACACAGCCATGCCGGCGGCGGTTTAAGCAGGGCGGGGGAGAGGGGTATTACTTTTCGCCCTACGATTTGCAGACAATAAATGTTGTCGATAAACTGATCGGCTCCGGCGTGTCAAGCTTTAAGATTGAGGGGCGGATGAAAAGCGCGGGGTATGTTAGCGCCGTAGTTGGGGCATACAGGCGCGCGATTGATTTTTTTATGGATACCGAAAAAGCGTCTCATTCGCCGGATCGTTTTATTGACGAATTGCGTGATGAGCTGCGATTCGATTTTGGGCGGGAGAAGACATCATTTTTTGTTGACGGGCGTAAAGGCGATCTGCCGATTGACCCGTTGCGCCCCGCCGGTACGGGGATATTGATCGGCGCGGTTGTCGAACACGGCGGCGCGTCAAAACTTGTTATTGATAGCGTCGCCGGCACAGGCTTAACAATCAACAAAAACGACCGTGTACGCATTCAGCCCCAAAACGGGTTTGAGGGGACGGCTTGTAAGGTTATTGATTGTAAAATCATTGCCGGCAAAATAGAAATCACATTATCATTGCCCATTCAGTGCGATGTAGGCGATTACGTTTTTTTGATAGGCAAATCAATCGATAAACCCAAATACATCGACATTGATGTATCGTCATCGGCAAAAACTATTAAAGTAAATTTTCCAAACGCCGCCAAAATCGCAAACGAAATGACGCCGCCGCCGGCCGTCAACGCAAAAATTCCCAAACCGATATTATGGTTCAAGGCGGATAATATGGAGTGGCTCAATATCCTGAACGCGTCGCCATGCCAACACCTCATATTTGACGCGGATGCCGCTGAAATTGAAAATTTATTAGATGATTCGGATACGATAAAAACATGGCGCTCGCGAATATCAATCGCTCTTCCACCGTTTATCGAAGAACCTAAAATTAAGTTTTGGCGCGGGATAGTTGAAAAATGCCTGTCCGCCGGGCTATTCTCATTCACAATATCCAACATCGGCCATTTCCCTCTTGTCAACGGAGCAAGGCACGTTACGGCAGACGGGTTTTTGTGGTGTCTCAACCGGTTCACACAAAGGGAGCTGGCTTCACGCGGTATCGGCAAATTTGTTTATTCCTACGAAGACGAGTATCTGAATATCAGGGACGCCGCGTCTTTTGCCGGTATTGCCCCAATCTACGGCAAGCCCCCGCTTTTCATATCGCGAATGCCGACTATAGCCGGCCGTGATACGATTATAACAGACCCCCACGGCAATAAATTTTCCGTCGCCATAAAAAACGGCCTCTACTACACACTACCGCAATCTCCATTATGCCTGTTCGCAAGGCGTGAAAAATTGTTGAATTGCGGTATTGAAAAATTCTTGATAGACCTTTGTTTTCACAATCCAAGTTGGGAAACTGTCAATAATTTGGTATCAAGCTTCAGAGATGGTAAAAAAATTGAAGGCTCGACGATATTCAATTTTAAGGCGGGGTTGCGGTAGAGACGTTACGGGGGGTATCCCGCGTTCTCATATTTAAAGATTTTAAATAAAAAAAAGCTTGCTGTATTGACGCCACTATGTTATATTGGTATTTTGTAGGGTCGTGACTCCAAAATTTTGAAAAAGAAGGAAAAGGAAGCTATGTCCAGCGACGAATCGCGCAAAGAACTCGACAAAATTGAGGAAATTTCGGCTGCATTGGTGCTTGTTGATCCGTCCGACAACCAAGCTATGGCTGTGGGCATTCACTCGAAGTTCCAGGAGTTGCACGATTGCACCGACGACGCGGGCGCGAAGGCGACCGCGCTTAGCTGCATCGATATGGTCGAGAAGATTATATTTCAGGAGATGACGGCCGTCGACGGCATGAAAGCCCTTGCAGACGCGCTCACGACGTTGCGCCGGAAGATGTTGTATGGCGACGATTACGATGCACCCAAAGACGGAGCGGAGAGCGACGCGTTTGTCTTGGACGATGAGGAAGAAAAAGAGGCCGCCAATAAAGCCGCCGCGGTCCCGGTGACGCCACTTGTACAGGATAACGAAGGTTTCTATGTTGATACGGTTGCCGCCGGCAAAAGCACGGGGACGGCGGCTTTCAGAAGAGAAATTGACATTGCGACTCTTGATACCGCGTTGCTCGGTGAGTTTATCGCCGAAGCCGAGGAACACCTTGCAAACTCCGACGACGCGCTCTTGAGGCTCGAATCATCCCCGTCTGATGTAGATATCATCAACGAACTGTTCAGGGCGTTCCACACGATAAAGGGTGTGGCCGGTTTTTTGTCGCTTGACGCCATACAGGCGCTTACGCACTCTACGGAAAGTTTGATGGATAAGGCGCGCGAAAAGGTATTTGTGCTCACGCGTCCGGCGGTCGATCTGGTATTTTCAACGGTTGATGTGCTCAAAAGCGAGATGCACACGCTGAAAAACTCGCTCCAAAACGGTACGCCGTATGTCGTTCAGGAGATAATGGATCAGATTATCTACTCGGTCGACGCGATGCTCGAAGCCCTGCTTAAAGGCGGAGGCGGACCGAAAATCGGCGACATGCTCGTGGTTTCCGGTAAGGTATCCAAGGAAGAATTACACTCCGCCCTCAAAGAGCAGGAGCATAGGCCTGATACCAAAGTCGGGCAGATACTCGTCGACCGTGGCGCGGTCACGCCGGGCGACATATCGACGGTGCTCGACAAACAGTCCATAGTGACGACAGGCAAGCCCGCGGCGCCGACAGCGGCGGCCACAATCGTTAAAGAAAGCGTGAAGGTTGATACGGACAAATTAGACCGGCTGGTCGATATGATAGGGGAGCTGGTAATCACGGAAGCGATGGTTACGGGCGAACTTTCGGGCGGCGCGTTTCAGAGTTCCCGCCTTGGGGCCAATGCTCGCCAGCTCAGCAAGATTACAAGGCAGTTGCAGGAAATCGGGTTGTCTATGCGTATGATGTCGCTGAAGGCGACATTCAACAAGATGGCGAGGCTCGTGCGCGACTTGGCGAGGCAGGCAGGCAAAGAAATTAACTTCGTGAGTATAGGGGAAGATACCGAGCTTGACAAATCGGTTATTGAGCACATATCCGATCCGCTTGTCCACATGATTCGCAACTCCGCCGACCACGGTCTCGAGATGCCGGATGACCGCGAAGTCGCCGGCAAATCGCGCGTTGGTACGGTCACGCTCAAGGCGTATCAGAAAGGCGGATCCATATGTATAGAGATACAGGACGATGGAAAAGGGCTGAATCGCAGCGTTATACTTAAAAAGGCGATTGACAAGGGAATAGTTGAGGCGGGCGCGCAATTGACCGACAATGAAATAAACCACCTGATTTTTGCCCCCGGTTTTTCGACGGCGGCTCAGGTTACGAATATTTCCGGACGCGGCGTGGGCATGGACGTGGTTAGAAGAAATGTGGAAGCTTTGCGCGGCAGAATAGAAATACACTCGACGCTTGGCGTGGGAACGACATTCATCATACATTTGCCGCTTACGCTCGCCATAATGGACGGCATGGTGGTAATGGCCAGCGGCGAACGGTACATATTACCCACATTCTCGGTGGTAGAGAACTTCAAACCTACGGCCGATGATTTGACCGATGTGATGGGCGCTCAAAAGGTAGTAATGTGTCACAATCAGTTGCTGCCTCTATACAATTTGGCGGAGGTGATGGGGAAAAGAAGTACCACTACAATCGAAAACGGAATAGTGATGGTTGTGGAAGACGCCGGCCGGCGGACTGGGTTGCTTGTCGATAAAATTATCGGCCAGCAGCAGACGGTCATCAAGAAACTCGGCGATGGCGTTGGCAAGATAAACGGTATTTCCGGCGGCGCCATAATGCCGGACGGCAGGGTCAGCCTTATTGTGGATGTGGCCGAAACGGTACGAATGTCCACGACGAGCAGTATGCCGGATAATTAAGTAGTGTGATTAGAACAACCCAAAAGGGGAGGGGTAATGATAGATGATATAAAGGTCGGGCCGAAACTTGTGGTGGGTTTTTTGGTGCTGTCGCTGATAGCGGCATTTATTGGCGTTATGGGGATATTTAGTGCTAAAACAATGGATGAATCTAATGAGAGGATGTTTACAAAGCGGGTAGCTTCTATTATAGCGGTAAATCGATTGATTATTGAACTTAGCGACATGCGCACTGCGCTCTATTCGCTGCCGCTTTATGATAGGGAAGGTCGCGCCGCCTTGAGCGCGGAGTTTGATGAAGGCGTGCGCAGAGCCGCGGAACAGTTCAAGGAGCTGGAGGCCACGCTACTCCTTCCGGAGTGCCACGATTTGCGCAAGGTAATTGAGGGGCTTTATCACCGTTTTGTGGAATTAAAGATAATTGCGGTGGAGGAAATAAACAAATATGACCTCGAAGTCGATCCGAATATCACGCGGGTACTCGCCGACGCCAGGGTCGCCGGTAGCGAGGTTGTTAGCAACGCTACTTTTATGTCCGGCCTGCTCAACAACAACGCGAAGAATGAATGGCAGGAGGCCAAGGCGGTCTACCGGACCACTTTCATTGTGAAAGTTATTTCGGTGATTTTGGGTTTTGTGGTGGGTATTTTGATAGGGATTTTCCTTGCACGCAACATCAGCAAGCCGCTTGCAAAGACTATCCACATGCTCGAAGAACTCAAAAAAGGTCATTTGACCGCACGGCTACGTATGAACCGCCGCGATGAAATCGGCGCCATGGCCGCAACGATGGACGCGTTTGCCGATGAACTTCAGAATGTGGTCGTTGCGACCATGAAGCAGATAGCAAACGGCGATTTAAGCGCGAACATCGTCCCGCACGACAGCCAAGACGAAGTATTCCCCGCGCTGAGAGACACGATTGAAGCGCTACGCGGGCTTATCGTTGAAGACGGCGGGAAAGTACTGCACTCTGCCGCCGAAAAAGATTTGACGCACCGCCTCCAGAGAGAATACAGGGGCGAGTTCAGGCGGATGAAAGACGATATCAACCTGTTGATGGTGAATTTGGACGAAGCCATGCATCAGGTTGGCGAAACCGTGGATCAGGTATCCAGCGCAAGCGGCGAAATTTCGAGCGGCGCGCAGTCGCTTGCCGAGGGCGCGAACGAGCAGGCGAGTTCGCTTCAAGAGGTTTCGTCGAGCCTTGAGCAAATGTCGTCTATGACAAAGCAAAACGCGGATAACTCCACGCACGCAAAAACTTTGGTCATGGAAACCAACTCTTCCATAAGTGACGCCAACGAAGCGATGGCGCGTATGGGCGAGGCTATTGAACAGATTAAAACTTCATCGGATAATACGGCAAAAATCCTCAAAACGATTGACGATATCGCGTTCCAGACGAACCTTCTCGCACTCAACGCGGCGGTTGAGGCGGCGCGCGCCGGTGAAGCGGGCAAGGGCTTTGCCGTTGTCGCCGAGGAAGTCCGCAACCTCGCGATGCGTAGCGCCGAAGCGGCCAAAAATACGGCCGACTTGATTGAAGATTCTGTGAAAAATGCCGAAAGCGGAGTGAAAATTACCCAAGATGTCGCGAATGCGCTTGAAAAAGCGGTCGAACGTTCGTCCAAGGTTCAGGATCTCATCGCCGAGATCGCGGCGGCGTCCAATGAGCAGTCGCAGGGCGTGGAGCAGATCAACACGGCGATTGCGCAGATGAACCAGGTTACCCAGCAGAACGCGGCGAACTCCGAGGAATCGGCGAGCGCGGCGGAGGAATTGAGCAGTCAGGCGACGGAACTCGCGAACATGGTCGGCGGTTTCAAGATCAGCGGCGGCAAGTCGCAATTTAATAAGTTGCCCGGGCCCAAACCGGCCGGTCGGCCAACCGTACGTATGGCCGCAATTCCGGATAAACGCGGCGACGGAGGGGCTGCCAAGGCCACGAAGACGATAGGTTCAAACGACCTTATACCTTTGGACGATGGTGATTTGATGGAATTCTAATCGATAGCAGGGGCGGGGGCTTGCCTTCGCTCACTTTTTTGGGGTAATCCCCCGCGGAGGGTTTATTTTTTTTAATCCTCCTTGATTTTTTACGGTCCTTATTGTATATTGTAGTAGGATGATACCGGTTTGACAGGGAATTGCGGGGTATCGATTGTAAAACGACAACAGGACGATAGAACAGTTGAACGCCGATTACCAACATTATCTTGAGCGCGGATGCATATACGTTTCTTCCGGCGCTGGCGCGGTTCAAACTGTCCTTGGCAGTTGCGTTTCCGTCTGTATTTGGGATGCCGATTTGCGTTGCGGCGGTATGAACCATTTTGTGTACCCACAAATAACGCAGAAAGACAAGGCCACGCCCGTATACGGCAACGTGGCGCTAATCGCGATGATCAAGCTGATGCTTGAAGAGGGCTGTAGCGTAGAGAGTATGTCCGCCCACATAATAGGCGGCGGCCATCCGGACGGGGCTTTGGATAGCAACGGCGGACGGAATGTTGAAATCGCCCGTAAGGTTTTGGGAGAACGGGGGATAAGGATACTGTCCGAAGACGTGGGCGGCAGCGTAGGCCGCAAGGTAGTCTTTGACTTGGCGACGGGCCACGTCGCGGTGCTCAAGGTGCATAAGGTCAGGGATGAAGATTGGATTGATTAGTTTTTCGCGGAGGCGCGGATGGCGTTGACGAAGCGGTGGTAAGCGGCGTCATTATGATAAACTCAAGTATTAATGTTTTGACAGGGCCGGAAAATTATGGGTATGGACAAGAAAACATTCGACTCATTCAGAGAGTTGATTTATGACAAGAGCGGCATCACGCTCAGCGAGGGCAAGGAGGCGCTTGTCGCCGGCCGTGTCGGAAAGCGCTTGCGCGCGCTTCAGATGGAGACGTATAAGGAATATCTCCAGTTTTTGACCGGTAATTCGCGTGAAGCCGAGACCGAATTCGTACAGTTCCTCGATGTAATCTCGACAAACGTTACCTCGTTCTTCCGCGAGAGCGACCACTTCGACCTTATGGGCCACATCGTTCAAGAGATGGTTGAAGCGGGTCAGAACAAGGTCCGTATTTGGTGCGCGGCGAGTTCGAGCGGCGAAGAGCCGTATACCATCGCCATGACATTCCTAGAAAACGCCAAGGGTTTCAGGGGCGACTGCCGGATACTCGCGACCGATATATCGACGGACATTCTTTCGAAGGCGGTTAAGGGGGAGTATGTTGAGGCGAAGATGAACGGCGTGAGTCCGCAGCTTCGCACTCGATACTTCACTTCCACGGGTATGGGTCAGGCGCGGATCTACAAGGTGAATCCCGAGCTTTCGGGTATGATCAAGTTTGCGCGATTGAACCTGTCCAAGCCGCCGTTTCCGATGAAAGGGCCGTTTGATATTATATTTTGCAGGAATGTCATGATATATTTTGATAACGTAGTGAGAAAAAACCTCATAGCCGAGTTTGAGCGTTTGCTCAAACCGGGCGGATATTTAATGGTGGCCCACTCTGAAAGCATAGCCGGATTAACAACGTTGAGATCGGTGAAGCCGTCTGTGTGGGTTAAGCATTAGAATGGTATAACTGATGTGCCGAAAATCAGAATCGCGGCGTTTGGCAGGGTGCGTATTCTGGAAGAATTGATGCGGGGGCTGATCCGTGATTACGAAGGCGTTTATCAAGGGTGTCCCGAAAAAGTAAGGGAAGCAGTGGATATAAAACATGGCTAATATAACCGTTGGCATTTCTGATTTAGCGGTGACCAACAAGCCGGACGATGTGATTATCACCTACTCGCTCGGTTCCTGCCTTGGCGTGACGGTATACGATCCGCAGGCGTTTGTTGGAGGGATGTTGCATTGTCAACTGCCTACCTGTTCGACGGAGGACAAAACAAAGGCTACGATCAACCCCGCGATGTTTGTCGATACGGGTATGGCGACTCTGTTAAAGAAATTCTTTGAACTTGGCGGTTCAAAGTCACGCATGATCATTAAGGCCGCAGGCTGCGCGGCAATATTGGATCAGAACGGTTTTTTCCGAATTGGTGAAAGAAACATAACGCTTTTCCGCAAATTGATGTGGAAAAACGGAATAATAGTGAAAGGCTCCGAGACAGGCGGCGACATTTCGCGTACGCTCGTTCTCGAGATGGCCACCGGGAGAACGCTCATAAGGTCGAGAGGCCAGGAGCGGGAACTTTAGAAGCAATGGCAATAAGGGAGTAACGCGTAATGGCATACAATATCTTGATTGTCGACGACTCGCAAACAATGCGCGCCGTGCTGACGAAAACCATCGACATGGCCGGAATTGACCGGGGCCGGCTCTACGAGGCGGGCAACGGCAAGGAAGCGCTTGAAGTACTCGAGAGCGAGTGGATCGACATAGTCTTCGCCGATATCAACATGCCGGTTATGAACGGCATAGAAATGGTCGAACAGATGGTCGAGCGCGGCTACATGGCGAATACGCCCGTGATTGTGATATCAACCGAAGGCAGCAAGACAAGGCTTGAAGGGCTGAAGAATATGGGGGTAAAAGGATTTTTAAGGAAGCCGATATCGCCAGAATTGTTTCAAAGCGTAGTGGAAGGCGTATTAGCCGAAAAAGTCGGCGGCGGCGGCGGGGTAAGTGTTCAAGCGCCCCCGAAAGAGGAAGAAAATACGTTTTCGATAGATTTTTAATATAGTGGCGGACCTCTGAGGGGGGCCACTTGTCATTTAACGATCAACAGAAAGGGACGACACGAATGAATCCAACTGATTTTTCCGACTTGGGGATGCTGGCGGACGAAGAACAAGATTTTTCATCCGAGCCGAATGTCGGCACAGACGAAAACAACCCTCTATATTTAGGCAATGTCCTTGATGGCGTATGCAAATTGATACTTGAAGAGTTGGCATTTCTATTTTGTGACTCTCAGGACGCATCGACATTCGACTATGGCCAGATTGTTGACGCGCACGCGGCGTACCTGAATTTTACAGGCCCCAAAAACGGCAAAATTGAAATAGCCGCGGGTCAAAATCTGTGTCTGTTGCTCTCGAGCAACATGCTCGGCATAGAACCGGAAGACGAAGATGCCAGTGCCTATGCCGACGACGCTCTGAAAGAGGCTCTGAATGTGATTACCGGACGCTTCCTTACGGAGGCTTATGGCGAAGAAGCGGTATTTGTCCTGAACGCGCCGGAAATCGGTAATATAGGAGACTTGGCAAAAGTAGACGAAAACGCGAAAGCGGAATCCATGCAGTTTTTTGAGACTGAAGGGTACTGTTTGGTCGTTAAGTTGACAATTTTTAAGAAATAGTCGGCATTGCGCCTGTTTTGAGTGGATAATTAGCTGTTTTATTCGTAATCAATTGAGGGTAAATGGAGACCGGTCATGAGTCAAAAGATAAAGGTATTGATTGTAGACGATTCCGCGGTGGTCAGGCAAATCCTGACGCGTGAGTTGTCGAGAGACAAGGATATTGAGGTTGTAGGTACCGCTCCCGACCCTTATGTCGCGCGTGACAAAATCCTGCAACTCAAACCCGATGTCTTAACCCTCGATGTCGAAATGCCGCGAATGGACGGGGTAACGTTCCTCGGCAAACTGATGAAGCATCATCCGTTGCCCGTTATCATAGTCTCATCCTTAACCGCTTCCGGCAGTGAACTCGCGCTTGAAGCCTTGAGCAACGGCGCGGTTGATGTGATGTGCAAACCCGGAACCGCATACAGCGTAGGCGATATGTCGGAACTTTTGATTGAGAAAATCAAAGCCGCCGCCCGCGTAGACATAAAAAGAAGAGCTGCCGACATCAAACAGCGCGCCGCTACCGCTACCGCGCCTGTAAAGCGTCTCGCAATGACGCGCACCACAAACAAGATAATAGCGATAGGCGCGTCAACCGGCGGAACCGAAGCCATAAAAGACGTGCTGACGCAATTCGGCGCCAACGCTCCCGGGACGGTGATCGTCCAGCACATGCCTGAATTTTTCACCAAATCGTTTGCCGATAGATTGAATAGTCTCTGTGAAATAGAAGTTAAGGAGGCCGAGGACGGCGACCGTGTTATCCCCGGCAAGGCGCTCATTGCTCCGGGCAACAAACACATGACGCTCGCCAGGTCCGGCGCGCAATATTATGTGCAGCTCAAAGACGGTCCGCTGGTATATCATCAGCGTCCGGCGGTAGAGGTTCTTTTCCATTCCGTGGCGACATATGCGGGTAAAAACGCTGTGGGGATGGTATTGACAGGGATGGGCAAAGACGGCGCCAAGGGTCTTTTGGCGATGAAAGAAGCCGGAGCGTATACAATAGTACAGGACGAAGCCTCGAGCGTGGTTTGGGGAATGCCCGGCGAGGCATACAAGGTCGGCGCCGCGACTGTGGTCCTGCCGCTCAAGAAAATCGCTGCCGAAGCGCTGAAAAAGGCGGAGGCGGATTAAGCGGTTGAAAATTATCCGTTTAATAATGGCGGGGAGTGGGGGGTATAAATGATAAAAATCAAGAATTATATCGCCGAGCGCGGATTTTCGGTGATGCTCTGCGGGATGCTTACGGCCGTTGTCGGAGTTGTCGGGTATATGTATTTTCAGTCTTATCCGGCACGTTTTGAAAAGACGCCTCTCCCAACGGTAACCGTCGTATTGGCATTTACCGGGCTCGCTATCTATGTAATAGGGCGCGTATCGCTTGCGATACAGCGCAACCGTGCCCGCAAAAGGCCGCCTGCCGACGACGATGAGTAAAAAGGGATGGGAGGCAGGCAAAAAATGTCACTTCACACAAATAAATCAGGACTCTATTACCATGATAAAAATACAGGATTTATTACAAAAAAACAGTATAATAATCGATTTTCAGAGTAAAGACAAATTTGAGGCCATCGGCTCTTTGGCCCGATTTTTATGCCAGATAAACGGCCTTGCGGACGCCGACGAAATTGTGAGTAAAATCATAGATCGGGAAATGGAAATGTCAACCGGAATAGGCTACGGCATAGCAATACCCCATGCCCGCCTTGTCGGAATAGACAGGCTCTACATGGTGGTGGCAAGATCGGTCGAAGGGCTCGAGTTCAACTCACTCGATGAACAGGCGGTCAATCTGATATTCGTGATGATTTCCCCGGCAAATACATCGGCCGAACACACGCAGGTCTTATCTGCCCTGTCGCAAATAATGTCTTACGAAGACGTGCGGGCAAGATTGCTGCAAACGGAAACGTCTGAAGATTTTATTGACATAATTGCAAGCGCGGAGAATAAGTATATAGGAGCGCAGTAATCAAGGAAATCTAACTATGCCGTCCGTATATTTCCAAACATTCGGCTGTCAGATGAACATCGCCGATTCCGATGCCGTACACCAACTGTTAGCGGAGCGCGGTTTTGTACTGTGCGATTCACACGTAGACAGCGATCTCATAGTAGTCAACACGTGCAGCGTACGCGAGGCCGCTGAGAAACGAGCGATGAACAAAATCGCGGAATACGCGAGAAGGAAAAAAAACAGGCGGCATCAAAAATTATGGGTAATCGGGTGCATGGCCGAAAGGCTCGGCGACGGCTTGAAAGAGCGGATTGCCGGGATTGACACGGTTATCGGCGCGAAACAAATGGAATGTATCGATGATATCATCGAAACACAATATCCCAGAGACCGCTCATCTCCGGCAATTTTCAGAAAAACAGCCGTAACGGATTTCGTTCCGATAATGCGGGGATGCGATAACTACTGCGCGTATTGCGTAGTGCCGTTTGTGCGGGGGCGGGAACAATCCGTGCCATACGAATCGATAGAATCAACCGTTAGAAAAAAAATTGATTCAGGAATAAAAGAGATAACTTTTCTCGGGCAAAACGTCAATTCATATAATCACGACGGAGTTGATTTTCCTAAGTTGCTAAAGAGGATGACGAGAGTTGACGGCCTTGAAAGAATACGTTTCACCACAAGCCATCCCAAAGACTGTACAAACGATCTGATTGACGTGATGTCGTCATCAAAAAAAATTGCCGCTCATATCCATCTACCCGTTCAGGCCGGCTCCGACCGTATACTATCGCTCATGAATCGAAAATACACATCGGCTCACTACCGCAATCTAATCGACACGATACGCGCCGGTGTCCCGCACATCGATATCACGACCGATGTCCTCGTAGGTTTTCCGACCGAAACCGATGCCGAATTTCGCGAAACTCTCGCCCTCGTGCGCGGTATCCGGTTTACCGCCGCGTTTATGTTCGCCTACTCCCCGCGCGAGGGCACCGCTGCCGCGGCGATGGAGGAGGAAATGGCAAAAGAGGAAAAATTGGCGCGATTGTCGGAATTAATAGCCACGCAAACGGAAATAACGCGCGAAATATATGAAAAATCAGTGGGTTCGGAGATGGATGTCCTTATTACGGACAGGCAGGAAAAACGGGATATGGCGTGGATGGGTCAAGACGCGGGATGTAAAAGAGTGTTAATTAGTTGCGAAAATGTTGAGGCGGGAATGATATTAAAGGTAAGGGCGGTTAGGAGTAGCGGGATGACTTTAGTGGCGGAAAGATTGTTGAACCTAAACTAATTAAGGAGGTATTGTAATGAAGATTGTTAAGTGGGGAACGGTAATTGCTATTACGGTTGTTGTTACGTGCATTTTGGTATTCACATTTATACAAGAACCTTTTAGGGAGACCGCGCCGGTGATAATCTTTGGATATACGCCGGGGGGTGAGTTCCCGGTGTACATGTTCGTCGCGGCGACCTTTGTCCTCGGCCTCCTTATCGGTTTTTTCGCCGCCGCGTACTACTATATCACAGGGCGGGCGGGGATACACGGCAAGAAGAAAGAGATAAAGCGTCTTGAAAGCCTCATCAGCGAAAAAGACGCTGCGACCAAGCAGATGGCCGCCGAACTCGAACAGTTGCGCGGTATGGCGGGGAATATTCAGAAAAAAATGACCGGGTCAATGAAAGCGGTAGGGGAGAAAGATATACTGCTATGAAGTTTGTAACGATTGTCATGGCGGCGGCCGCAATATTTTTCGCCGCGCTCCCGGCTTCCGCCGCGTCCGATCACGGGAGCGTGGTCACACATGCCATGACCCTGCCCGTAAGAGACGCGCTGAGGATTATCGACTCGCTGTCTCGCGTTCCAACTGTCGCGGCGGAAGTTAGAGCAAGATGCTTCCAGTTGCTCGGTGATCACCGGTACATCATGGAAGACTACAAAAGAGCGGCGGAGTTTTACAGGCAGGCGGCGGCGCTTAGCCCTTTGCCGATATACAGGCAATTATACGATTTAACAATAAAGATGACCGGCGATGGCGACGGCAATTTTACCGTGCAGGCCGGTGCGTTCGGTTCAAGGGACAATGCCGACAGCATGGTTAGAAGGCTATCTGAAAATTATAGCGGCGTAACGATATCCACAACGACAAACGACGGCCAGACGCTGCACCGGGTGCGCGTAGGATCATTCCAAACCCGAGAGGAGGCCGCCGCTTTAGCCGAGCAAATCACAGCCGCCGGAGTATCGGCGCGGGTTGTGGAAAAATATTGAGGAGACTGTAAAAATGGAATACGAAATGGTAATCGGGCTTGAAGTGCACGCCCAACTGCTGACAAAAACAAAGCTCTTCTGCGGATGCACGATGCCTTTCGGCGATCCGCCGAATACGCACGGCTGCCCCGTCTGCCTCGGAATGCCGGGCGCGCTTCCCGTGCTAAACAAAGCCGCGGTAGAAATGGCCGTGCGCACGGGGCTCGCGCTGGGATGCAGAATAAACAACAAATCAATATTCGCGCGGAAAAATTATTTTTATCCCGACCTGCCAAAAGGATACCAAATATCGCAATATGACCCTCCTATATGCGAAACCGGCAAGTTGCAAATTTCAGTTGACGGGGAGAAAACGACGGTCGGCATCAACCGCGTACACATAGAAGAAGACGCTGGCAAGCTCATACACGATCAAGACGTAGACTCGCTCTTCGATGTGAACCGCGGCGGCTCGCCCCTCATTGAGATCGTTACCGAACCGGACATACGCAGCCCCGCTCAGGCCTACGCCTATCTTGTGGGATTGAAGCAGATACTCGAATATTTAGAAGTCTGCGATTGCAACATGGAAGAAGGAAGCCTGCGGTGCGACGCAAACATATCCATACGTCCAAAAGGCGAGAGCAAGCTCGGAACAAAAACCGAAATCAAAAACATGAACAGTTTTAGAAACCTCGAAAAAGCCGTCGAGTACGAAGCGCGCCGTCAGGAAGAAGTTTTACGTTCGGGCGGAGCGGTAATCCAGCAAACGTTTTTGTGGAATCCAAACGAAAATAGATCAATCCCCATGCGCACAAAAGAAGACGCGCACGATTACCGGTATTTCCCCGATCCCGATTTAGCGCCGCTTATCGTCGACACGGAATGGGTCGAAAAAATCAAGGAAGCGTTACCGGAACTTCCGCAGGCGCGGCGCGGCAGGTTTGAAAGCGATTACAAAATTACGGCATACGCGGCGGAGACGCTAACAGGGGAGAAGCTGCTGGCGGATTATTTTGAAAAATGCGTTGACAAATGTAACGACGCGAAATCGGCGGCCAATTGGGTGATGACGGATATTATGCGGATGATGAACGATATGAAAATTGAAAATCCGTTTGAGTTAAAAACCGGGCCGGACAGATTAGGAGAATTGATAAAACTGATAAACGACGGCGCGGTATCGGCAAAAGCCGCGAAAAAAGTGCTCGACATTATGGAAAGTGAAAACAAAGAACCGAAAAGCGTCATAGAAGAACAAGGCCTCGCGCAAGTCTCCGATACATCCGCGCTCGAAACGGTCGTGAAAGAAGTGATAGACGCAAATCCAAACGAGGTACAGAGATATAAAGACGGCGACAAAAAACTAACGGCGTTTTTCATGGGGCAAATTATGAAAGCGTCGAAAGGCGCGGCCAACCCGAAAGAAGCGGGGGCGATATTCAACAGGCTTTTAGGGATGTGACGATTATGAAATTTGAGATGAGAAACGTTTACGCCAAAACCATATTGCTCTTGATGACGGCGGCGATTTACGTTTGGGCGGTTGATGACGACGCTGCCGATACGCTCGCGATAATATCCACAGTTCCAACGATTGTCGATAAAGACGTCGGTGAAAATGATAACGCCGTTGATGAAGAGGCCGTTGAAGAAATTGTTGAAGAAGTTGTCGATCTTGATGAATTTATAGATATTGACGATATCGCCGATTTTGACTTGAGATTAGCGGGCATCGCCGTCGACACGGCGACCCCGTCCGCCCCCGCGCCCGAAAGCCTTGCCCGCACCGTCCGCCGCGAATACAGCTACGCCAATAAAACGCGGCTCGCTATCGTGATGATGGTATTCCTCGCCGCCGCCATGTCGACATCGCAGTCTTGGAATCCGCGGTAAACTCGAGGAATTCAACGAATAGGTTGCTTCGCTTCGCTCGCAATGACGGATGTTGCAATAGCCCCAGCGCTTGTTTGATTTTGTTCTTTGACTTTAGGGTTCTGGTTTTAAGGTGGGG
>JAITUP010000017.1 GCA_031286265.1 Chitinispirillales bacterium
TTGGCTTGAAGAGCCGTATGCGGGAAAACCGCACGTACGGTTCTGTGAGGGGCATTGAGTAATCTCCTCACGGTAGAATATCAACAAGTAAGGAGAAACTTATAATGTCTACTCGACAATCTATGGAATTTCGCGCCGAAGCCAAGCAGCTTTTGCACCTGATGACGCATTCGCTTTATAGCCACAAAGAGGTGTTTTTACGCGAGCTGGTTTCTAACGCTTCCGACGCGCTCGACAAGTTGCGGTTTGAATCGCTTACCAATAGCGCGATTAAGGCCGACGCCGAACTCGCCATGCGTATCACGGTTAATGCCGATGAGAAAACCGTTACCATTTCCGACAACGGAATCGGAATGAATCGCGAGGAAATAATTGATAATCTCGGCACGATTGCGCGGTCGGGATCCAAGGCGTTTCTGGAAAAAATGACAGGCAACGATAAAGCCGACTCCAACCTCATCGGGCAGTTTGGGGTTGGGTTTTATTCGGTGTTTATGGTGGCCGAAAAAGTCCGGGTTATAACGAAACGCGCGGGAAGTGACGGAACGGCAATCGTTTGGGAATCGGACGGAGTGAGTTCGTATACTATAAACGATACAGAGAGAGACGGGCATGGTACGGATGTGGTTGTTTATTTGAAGGATGAGGAAAAAGAGTTCGCACAGGCTTGGCAAGTGCGTTCGCTTATTAAAAAATATTCCGATTTTATCGTTTTCCCCATATATTTGCCGAATGACAAGGGTGAGGCGGAAGTTGTCAACCAAACGAAGCCGATTTGGCGCAGGGCCGCTTCGGAAGTTACCGCCGAGCAATATGACGAGTTTTATCAACAGGCGCTTGGCGGTTTGGGCCAAAAGCCGCTTTGCTCGCTGCATACCAACGCGGAGGGCGTGCTTGAATATTCATCGTTGCTTTATATTCCCTCGCAGCCGCCTTTTGGGCTTTTCACTTCGTTTGAGCGCAGGCATGGGGTGAAGCTTTATGTTAAGCGTGTGTTTATTATGGACGAGTGCAAGGAACTTTTGCCCGACTATCTGCGTTTTGTGCGCGGTGTGGTGGATTCGGAGGACTTGCCGCTCAACGTGTCGCGGGAGATTTTGCAGAAAAACGCGATCATGGAGCGTATATCCAGGGCGTTGGTTTCCAAGACATTGGGGCGGCTGAAAGAAATGGCGGAAAGCGATCCCAAGTCATATGGCGAGTTTTGGAAAAATTTCGGGCCGGTTTTGAAAGAGGGGCTACATACCGACTACGAAAATCGTGAAAAAATTCAGGAACTCTTGAGATTTCAGTCGTCGATGGGCGACAGCGCCGACGATTTGGTATCGCTCAAGCAATATGTCGGCAGAATGCGCGACGATCAGAGCGACATCTACTACATTACCGGCGAAAGCCGCGACATCGTGCAAAAAAGCCCGCATCTTGAAGTGTTCAGGTCAAAGAGTATCGAGGTGCTTTATTTGGTTGATCCTATTGACGAGTGGATTATCAACGACTTGCAGAGTTTTGAAGGCAAATCGTTGAAATCAATCACCGGCGGCGCTCTTGATTTGGGCGCGCTTGGTAAGGAAGAGGAGGAGAAGCGGGAAAAGGCGCAGGGTGAATTGAGAAATTTGTCTGAGCGGATTAAAAATATTTTGGCCGATTCGATTGAAGACGTGCGTGTAACGGCGCGCTTAAAGGACAGCCCGGCCTGTCTCGTATCCGGCGATCACGCGCTTGGCGCGCACGCTGAAAAATTGATGAAAGCGATGGGTCAGGACGTGCCGGTATCGAAGCGGATTCTTGAAATTAACGCCGATCACCCGATTATCCGCAACATGAACGCGCGTTTTGAAAAAGCGCCTACCGATCCCGACCTCGAGCAATGGGTGATGCTGCTCTACGACGGGGCGATGATTGCGGAAGGCCGGATGGTTGCGGATCCGTTGGCCTATTCGAAAAGGGTGAATGAGATGTTAGCTAAGATTAGTATGCCGTGAGGCTAAAATTTTAAACGGTTAATAAATATATGGAAAAAATGCTCACATCCCCGCAAATAATCCAACTCCCCAAAATCCTCGACAGACGCGGTAATTTGTCGTTTTTTGAGGATGATAACCAGATCCCTTTTGCCATCGAGAGGGCCTATTGGATATATGACGTTCCGGGCGGGGAATTTCGCGGGGGACATGCCTATCGGAAAAATGAAGAATTCATCGTTGCGCTTTCCGGCAGTTTTGACGTCGTCCTCGACGATGGCAGCGAGAAAAAAACTTTTAGTCTGAACCGATCATATTACGGCTTGCATGTTCCAAAAATGTACTGGCGGGAGATGAATAATTTTTCCACTAACTCATTAGCTCTGATTGTATCGAATACAAAGTATAATGAAGACGATTACATTCGTGATTATAACAATTTTTGCGCGTTGAGAAAAAGCTTATGACGAAACCAACGGTTTACGATTGCTCAATTATCGAACTGCCGCTCAACTATCACGAAAAAGGGAATTTGACGGTAGTTGAAAATCAACTGCATGTTCCGTTTGATATCAGGCGGGTTTTTTATTTGTATGACATTCCCGGCGGTGAGTCGCGCGGGGCGCATGCCCATAGGGAGTGCCACCAATTCCTGATCGCCGCAAGCGGGGCCTTTGAGGTTGCGTTAGACGATGGGAAAGCTAAAAGAACGGTATTACTGAATCGCCCCCATTACGGGCTTCATATACTTCCGGGAATTTGGGCTGCCGAACAGGGCTTTTCATCCGGCTCAATCTGTTTAGTACTCACCTCGCACCTTTATGACGCCGATGATTATATCCGTGATTATCAGGAGTATTTGGCATGGATGGCATAAATTTTATGATACACCCGCTTGCGGATGTACAGTCGTCGAAAATTGGCGACAACACAAAGATATGGCAGTTCTGTGTCGTTTTGGAGAAAGCCCAAATTGGTGAGAACTGCAATATTTGTATGAATGTTTTTATAGAAAATGATGTAATAATAGGTAATAACGTTACCGTTAAAAGCGGGGTTCAACTGTGGGACGGTTTGAGGGTTGAGGATGATGTTTTTATAGGCCCTAACGTAACGTTCACCAACGATTTGATACCGCGTTCCGGGCAGCGCCCCGTTTCTTTTCTTGAAACGGTGTTAAAACGCGGGGCGTCGATTGGGGCAAATGCCGTTATTATAGCCGGGCATACGATAGAGGAGTATGCGCTGATAGGCGCGGGAAGCGTTGTTACCAAAGATATTCCGCCTCATACAGTCTGGTATGGGAATCCAGCCAAGCAGCGGGGTTATGTAACAAAATCCGGAATTTTGCTTGACAATATGTTTTGTGACGCTGCCGGGGAAAAACGTAGTTTAGAGGAATAAGGTATGAATGTTCCATTCCTGTCGCTAAAAGACATAGCAGGCAAGTACCACGACGAAATACACGAGGCGGTACGCCGTGTGATTGATTCCGGTTGGTATTTGCAAGGAAAAGAAAACGCCGCGTTTGAAGCGAACTATGCCCGATATATCGGCTCCGGGCATGCCATTGGCTGCGCCAACGGCCTTGATGCGCTTGCTTTAATACTACGGGCGTATATGGAACTCGGCGTTATGGCGCCCGGCGATGAAGTGATAGTTCCGGCGAATACTTACATCGCGTCAATTCTCTCTGTCACGGAAAACAATCTGACGCCGGTTTTGGTTGAACCGGATATTACCACATACCAGATCGACGGTTCAAAAATAGAAGCGGCGATAACGTCGAAAACAAAGGCGGTGATGATTGTCCACCTGTACGGCCAATGCGCGTATACCGATAAGATAGGGCAAATCTGTAAAAAATATAATCTAAAATTGGTAGAAGACAATGCTCAAGCTCATGGGTGCCTGTATAACGGTAAAAAAACCGGCTCGCTTGGAGATGCCGCGGGGCATAGCTTCTATCCCGGAAAAAATCTTGGCGCTCTCGGAGACGCCGGGGCGGTGACTACAAACGACGGGACGCTTGCCGACACGATTAGAACAATAGCTAACTACGGTTCATCACAAAAGTATATATTCAACTATAAGGGCAGAAACAGCCGGCTCGATGAAATTCAAGCGGCGGCGCTTGATGTCAAATTAAAATATCTTGACGAAGATAATAATTTGCGGAAACAAATTGCCAAAAAATATATTGATAATATCAAAAACCCAAACGTTATACTGCCGGCGGTTGATGACTGGGACTCTCATGTCTTTCATCTTTTTCCCATACGAACCGGCAAGAGAGATGAGTTGCAGGCATATCTTGCAAAGAGGGGAATACAGACGCTGATCCATTATCCGATCCCGCCCCATAAGCAGGAGTGTTACAGTGAGTGGAATGATTTATCTTTTCCGATAACAGAACAGATTCATCGGGAAGAATTGAGTTTACCGATGAGCCCTATGCTTACGGATGAACAGGTGCGGTTTGTGGTGGATACGATTAATCGAGGAGATACGATTTGAACAAGCTATCTATTATAATACCGGTATATTACAATGCCGATACCCTTGCTGAATGTTATGAAGACCTCAAGGAAAATGTTTTTAAAAAGATTACCAACTATGAACTCATTTTGATTGACGACGGTTCCGGGGATGATTCTTGGGAGATATGTAAACAAATTGCCGCAAAAGAGAAAAACGCGCGGTTGATTAAGTTGTCTCGCAATTTTGGCTCACACGCGGCCTGCCTTGCGGGGTTGGTAGCCTGTACGGGCGATTGCGCTACCATTAAGTCCGCCGACAATCAAGAACCCGCCTCACTTATAATTGATATGTATGAAAGCTGGAAGAAGGGCAACAGAGTGGTACTCGCGGTGCGGGAAAGCAGGAAGGATAATTTTTCACAGAAAATTTTTGCCGGTATATATTATGCGTTAATAAGCAAATTTGTTAGCAAAAAAATGCCAAAATCAGGGTTTGATTGTTATTTGCTCGACAGAAAAGTGATTGAAGCGTTAAAACTTCTGGATGAACGTAATTCAGCGATAACCTTGCAAATTTTATGGGCGGGTTTTAAGACGTCAACAATTCATTATACCCGCTTAGCACGGCAAAAGGGAGCATCCCGTTGGACGATGTCTAAAAAAATCAAGCTTGTATTGGACTCATTTGTCGGTTTTTCTTTTGTGCCGGTGCGTGTTGTTCAATGGCTTGGAGCGTTGTTCGCGGCGGGTTCTTTTATATGGGGGTTGGCGCTTATATATTTTAGAGTTTTTGTCGGTATTGATGTAGCGGGCTGGACTACGTTAATGCTTGTTTCTTTATTTTCGTCGGGGACTATTATGCTTTCACTTGGGGTTTTGGGCGAATATATATGGAGAACGCTTGATGTGGCTCAAAATAGGCCGGTATATTTTATAGAAGAGGAGTTTAGTTGTGATGAAGCCGAAAAACAAAAATGAAAAGTTGGCTTTGTCAGTCAAGCTTTTCGAACTGGAAAAAGTGAGTGTACACGGATTTTGTAATTTTTGCAAAAACAATACACTTTTAGTAATTGCCGTAACCGTAGCGTTATTTTTTACTTATGGCGTCAGGTTATTCTGGTATAACATCGGCGGCCCAGATACCGAGTTGTTTATGGCCGACAAATCCGGCGTGTTGCTGTGGGCTGCGCAGACCGGGCGGTTTGGGTATGCGCTGTTGGCAAAACTTTGGCATATAAATGAATTTAATCCCTTTACCGCGTTTTTTGTAACATTTTGCCTGATATGGTTTTTCACTATTTCATGGTGCTATATTATCGCGATTTTCAACGGAGATACAGCGGGAGACAAAAAATTAATTCCCTTCGCTCTTGTTCTTATGACTATGCCTATCTGGGCTGAAACGTTTAGTCATCTGCACCAGTCTGCGGAATTCGCGCTGATAATTAGCTTGTGCCCATATACTATATACTTGTTGTATAAGGGACTCCTCGATGATGAAAAGGGTAAAGTAGCCTGCGGTTTTGTTCTGCTTCTTTTCATGACTTCGGTCTACCAAGCGATCGTGCCGATGTTTTTCTGTGGCGCGTTGGCCTGTTTTCTGCTTTTGCAGGAACAAATGAATTACAAACCTCGCGTTTATCTAAATTTCAGTTTGAAATTTTGTATAACGATGGCTGTTTCCCTTGCTACTTATCTTATTATTGACAGAGGCGTACTGCCCGTTGTTTTTGGTATCGAAAGAGCTGGTTATCTTGACAAAATGAATGTTTGGGGATCGGTTTCATTTCGTGAAAACATCTACCGTGTTTTTGGCCTCGGTTATACCATTACCATAGGGCGCATTCCTTTTATGCAGAATATTATGGACTCAATTATGGCATCGCAGGTTCCGTTAAAGGGCGGGTCGGCGGCAGAGTATGTGGCTGGTTTGTCGAGGGCTTTTAGTAATGTCCTACTTTTACCCGTCACGGCGCTTTTTTTAGTAAAGGCGGGCGCTATCGCACACAAGGCGATTCCCGCTGGGCGGCGTCTGCTCTATGCGCTCGCTGTCGCCGGAGTCCCTTTGTGCATTATGATTTTATCGTTTGCGGGTGGAAAAAACCAGCCTATACGAACTCTTTACGCGTTGCCGCTGGCATTTGCGTTTATGTTTTTCTTTCTCATCAAAAAGTATAAAAAAAAGGCGGCTACTGTTGTCTTTTGTTTAGCCGTACTTACCGCGGCGCATCAGGCGCAAAATACCGCGCAGTTATTTTACTCAGATTATTTGCGGTACAATGAAGATATCCGCTTGGTGACAGGGCTTGGCGATTTGATTGCGCAAGTTCAACCTGAGGGCGAAAAGTTGCCGGTGGCTCTTGTGGGTATATACCGGACATCCTCACGGTCTAACCCAAACTTCTTGCACGGTGAATTGCTCGGTTTTTCTTTATTTGAGATATCTCGTTCCGTTTTCGAAACAAGCCGCCGTGGGTTAACTTTCATGAGCATACAGGGTATAGATTTTGATATACCCAATGAAGATCAGGCTGAACGGGCCCTCAAAGAAGCAGAGCGGATGCCCGCCTACCCCGATCCAAACAGCATAAGGCGCATGGAAGATTTCATAGTGGTTAAAATCTCGGATGAGTTGTATTGAAATTCCGGTGATTTTTTAACCGCGCCGTGCTGAAATAATTGATTATCGATCTTGATTCCGGCGATACGACTTTAAAATACTTTTGATTTTACCACTGCCCTTTCATTATATTACATATTGGAACACCAATTTAGTGTTTTGGTTACCCCAAAAAAGTTTTTAAAAGCGCTTTTTATGACTAATAACATATATTCCATAATAACGGCATATTTCCAATACCAGCGTGATCTTGGCGTCAGTGAGCTGTTTTTCACCCATGAGTCGGAAATCAAGCGGCTTTTGGCCGATGGGGTATCGCTGTCGATACAAAAATCGATACAAACCTCCACTCAAGCGCCGCGGGTGCGTGGTGGTGGCGTCGTTGATTCATCGCCGCCTTCAAAATTGCCCGGCCTGTCCGGCCTCAGACCGGTCGATGAGCTTGGTTTGAAGAGTATTGAGGGAATTGCGCCTCGGGTCAAGGCCGGTTCGGTGAAACGGGAGAAACTGGCCGAATTGTACCGCGAAGTTCTCGGGTGTGATAAATGTACGCTATCTCAGAGCCGGGCCAAAGTAGTATTCGGCTCGGGTAGCGCGGATGGGCGCCTTTTTGTGATTGGCGGCGCGCCGTCGCCGCAGGATGAGGATGCCGGGCGGCCGTTTCAAGGCGAGCCGGGCGGTTTGTTTGAGAAGATTCTTGGCAAAATGGGGCTCGACAGGGGGGCGGATATTTTTACAGCGCATCTGCAAAAATGCTTTAACGCGGGCGGTTATGAGGGGTATGACGGCGGCGGCGATGGATTCGATTCCGGGTACGCGGAAGCTTGCAAATCTACGCTGGACAGGCAGATAGACATTATCGAGCCAAGAGCGGTATTGATTTTTGGGCGGCAGGCGGCAAATTTTTTACTTGGAACCGACTATAATATCGAACAGTTGAGAAGCGCGAATTATATATATAAGGGTAGGCCGACCGTCGTATCGTATGATCTTTCTCTGCTGTTGCGGGAGACGCAATATAGGCATGGCGCGTGGGTAGATATGAAAAAAGTGCTTGAATTGATATAGTAATTTCACCTTAAAATAGCGCCTGCATCGCCCGACGACTGCATGTTGCTCCGTGATGTCGCCGGACACTATTTTAAAGTGGGATGAGTATAAACTAAGGGATTTATACAAAAAAATGCAAACTACCGAATACAGGAAACGTGAATATAAAAAACGGTCGCCCCAGCCTGCGCCGTCAGCCGACCGCGTACCGCCGCAGGCGCTCGATGTGGAGCGTACTATTTTGGGTTCTATGCTCATAGATAGCGCGGCAATTGACGTAGTGCTTGAAATTCTCGACAACGACGACTACTTTTATTCGGATGCCCACGTAAAAATATTTATTTGCATGAAAGAGCTTGCGACGGCGAGTTCGCCGGTTGATATTATCACCGTTTCTGAAAAGCTACGCAATAAGGGGTGGATGGAGGATGTGGGCGCGGAAGCTTATCTGAGCGAACTTGCCGAAAACGTGGCTACGTCCGGCAACATGCAATACTATGCGTCGATCGTTAGAGAGAAAGCGACTTTGAGGCACCTCATTTCCGTTGCCGCGGAAATTACTACCGATTGCTTCTCGTCCGACAGAGAGGCGCAGGAGGTGCTTGATACCGCGGAGTACAAAATATTTGACATTTCCAAAAAGAGAGTGGCGAGCAATTTTGAGTCGATCGGGACGTTGCTGACGCATACGATTGCGGAGGCGGATCGTTATGGCAAGGGTATAAGCGGCATCCGAACAGGATTTACCGATTTAGACAAATTGACTACGGGGCTTCAAAAAGGCGATCTGGTGGTTGTCGGTGGGCGTCCTTCTATGGGAAAGACCGCGTTTTGCCTCTCTATGGCGCTCCATATTGCCGTGCATGACAAGCGCCCTACGGCGGTTTTTTCGCTTGAAATGTCCAAGGCGCAGCTTTCCATGCGGATACTGTGTTCGGAAGCAAATATCAACATGCACTCGCTTAGAAGCGGCACGCTTAGCAAAGTGGATTATTCCAAGTTGAGCCCGACCGCCATAAAACTGTCTGAAACGCCGCTATATATAGACGACACCCCGGGTATCAACGCGCTTCAGCTTCGAGCGATGGCGAGGCGCATCAAATCACTGCACGGTCTCGAACTGATTATTGTTGACTACCTTCAACTCATGGCTCCGAACATAAAAACCGAGAGCGTTCAGCAGGATGTTTCGCAGATAAGCCGTTCGCTCAAGAGTATCGCAAGGGAACTTGATGTGCCGGTTATAGCCTTGTCGCAGTTATCGCGTAAAGTTGTAGACCGTTCACGTGACGATCGCCGCCCGCAGCTTTCGGATTTGCGGGATTCGGGAGCGATAGAGCAGGATGCCGATGTCGTTATGTTTGTTCACCGTGAAGGATTTTACAGTAAAGACCCGATTGACGACGACAAGGCGGAGATAATTGTTGAGAAGCAGAGAAACGGGCCTACCGGTATAGTTAATTTGAATTTTGTGAAGGCTAACGCGACTTTTCGGAATCCGGCCGCGGGAGAACACAATGTACCGGGACCGGGCGTGGAGGAGGACGGGTCATGATATATCCTTTGCGTTTAGTCGCTTCTGTCGGGGGCGCCGCCCGTTTGCTGGCCGCCAAGGGGTATCGCTTCGTCTTGGGCGCGCATCAATACGGCAGGCTTACGAAACAGACGCTTGTGAGATTTCCGCTGATAGTAAAAAATCTTAACATTACCATCAGTCACATGTATACTCTCGGCATAGAATCCATTCCACTCGTTACGATGATTGCGCTGTTTCTCGGTTCAGCCACGGTAACGCAGGCGGTTTATCAGATGTCCGGGATGATTCCGTTCAGATATTTGGGCGCGCTCGTGTGCAAGACTACCGTGACTGAACTCGCGCCTGTTATAACGAGCATGGTTTTTGCGGGGCGTGTGGCGACGGGTATCGCCGCCGAGGTCGCCTGCATGAAGAACAGCGAGCAGCTTGACGCAATGAACGTGCTCAGGCTCGATCCGATACGTTACCTGATTGTTCCGAAAACCGTTGCGTGTATAGTGATGCTTCCGGTACTCGTGATTTGGGCGAATCTCATGGCGTTCACCGGCGCGGCGCTAACGGTTGCTCTCACGGTTGATGTTACCATGCACACGTATCTTTCGGGGAAAAAAATATTTTTTGACGCGATAGACGTTTATGTAGGTGTAGGGAAGACGGCCATTTTCGGCGCGATAGTGGCTATAACCGGAGCCTATTTCGGTTTCACGGCAAAGGGCGGCGCGGAAGGCGTAGGCAACGCCACGACAAAAGCGGTCGTAGTTTCTGCGGTGCTCATATTGGTATTTGATTTCGTAGTAGCAATATTGGTGATGTAAGAAGCGGAGGGAGGGAAAACGCATGTTGTTGAAGATTGAACATTTGAGAAAACATTTCGGCAATCAGATTGTGTTGCATGATGTCAACCTCGTTATCAATAAGGGCGAGGTGCTGTGCATCATCGGTCAATCGGGGAGCGGCAAAACCGTGCTGTTCCGCCATATTATAGGCCTGATGTTTCCTGACGGCGGACGAATACTTCTCGAAAACGAAGTGATTTCGTCGCCGACCACCAAGCCTTCCGATTTTAACAAGGTGCGTAAGCGCTTCGGTATTTTATTTCAGGGCGCGGCACTGTTCGATTCGATGAATGTGGGCGAAAATTTAGCGTTTCCGCTCAGAGAACTCACTAATTTTACGGAAAAGGAAATCAACAGAAAAATCGGCGATTCATTGGAAAAAGTTGGGCTTAAAGAAGAGTTTAAAACTAAAATGCCGTCGGAACTGTCGGGCGGTATGCGCAGCCGCGTAGGGCTTGCGCGGGCAATCGTTATGGAGCCTGAAATCATGCTATACGACGAGCCGACATCCGCGCTCGATCCCATTATGACGGATAAAGTCAACGACCTCATCCTTTCGTTGCGAGAGAGGCTGAATATGACCTCAATCGTAGTTACGCACGACATCGGTTCCGCATACAAAATAGCCGACAAAATGGCGATGATACATGAAGGCAAGATTATTTTTAGCGGCACGCCTGGAGAAATCCGACAGTCGCGCAACCCATACATCCAGCAATTCATTCTCGGACAGCGCAAGCGTGTATATGCTCTCGATGAAGCGGAAACTTACGCCGGCAAGGTAGAATTAGGCAAACTGAAGCCGTCCACCAAAACCCAGCCCGCGGTAGGTTCGGAAAATTTGGTAAATAAAAAATTTGAAATGCCGGCAAGGAAACCGCCGCGCCTGCCAACGGGCGGGAAAGGACGATAGGTTTAATGATTGGCAAACGCGGCGCCGGCCTTGCGGTGATGTGGCAAAATTTACTGCTGTCATTCCTGTTGCTGGTCTGCTTCTCATGCGACAAAAATCAATCGTCCGTTCAAAATGAAAGCTACATTGCTCCGCCGTCAAGAATAATCTCTTTCACCCCAAGCATCACCGAAATTTTATACGAACTCGGGTTAGGCGAGAGCATTGTCGGCGTCACTGATTTTTGTAACTATCCGCAGGAAGCCGCACAAAAAAACAAAATCGGCGGACATTTGGACCGTCGATATGAAACAGTATTGAGATTAAAACCGGATTTGGCAATCATCCTCAAAGAACAGCATGATTTGATTCCGTTTTTTGACAAATACGCGATACGTTACATTACGGTAGGAAGTGATTCGATCGGTGAAATTCTCGAATCGATACAATCGATCGCCAGCGCCGCTTCGGTGGGGGATAGGGGTGATTCGCTTGTGCAGAATTTACGCCGGCGTGTTGAAAAAGTGTCGTCGCTAACATCAGCTCGCGTTGGCTCGCGTGTATTGCTTACTGTCGGACGCACCGTCGGCATCGGCACAATCACCTCTTGCTACGCGGCGGGTTCGATGTCGTTCTATAATGAATTGATTGAAATCATCGGCGGCGAAAACGTTCTCAAAGATATTCCCCAAAGCTATCCGTCCGTCAGCGCGGAAGCGATCATCAGACTCAACCCTGATATTATTATCGATATATCATCGGCACACTCGAAAAATCCTGAAGAAACATACTGCGACGACTGGAGCGCGCTAAAAACCGTGGCGGCTGTTAAGGAAGGAAAAGTGCATTGCCTGTCCGGCGATTATTTGACGATACCCGGACCGAGGTTTGTGATGATATTGGAGAAGTTTGAAAAGATATGAATAAAATCGAAGCAAAAAAAGTAACATTTTCATACAGCGATAAGATCATTATCAAAGACATTACGTTCACCGTTGGCGCCGGTGAAACATGGGCCATTATCGGGCGTAACGGAGCAGGAAAATCAACATTGCTGAAATGTTTGTGCGGATTATTGTCAATTAATAAAAAACGGGCGATGAAAGAAAAAACGCCATCATCTGAAATTTGTCATCGAGGCGATGTATTAATAAATAATATCAATATCGCCAATTTATCACCGCGTCAAATAGCAAAGCAAATCGCCTATGTTCCGCAGGGTGTCGGCAGAATACCGCCTCCGTTTACAGTGCGGGAATATTTGGCAATGGCGCGATTTCCATACGGAGGAATATGGGGCAGCGGATTATCGCCGGACGATAAAAAAAATATTGAGAACGCGCTTGAATTGACCGACACCGTCCATCTCGCCGAACGAATGATGAACACGTTGAGCGGCGGGGAACTGCAATCCGCGTTTATAGCCGGTGCGGCGGCGCAGGGAACGCCGTTTTTATTATTGGACGAGCCGACCGTTCATCTCGACCCGTATCATCAGGAAAATATTCGAAAGCTGATAGAGCGCATGTATACACAGCGCGGCGTTTCGGTTATTACCGTTACGCATGATGTCAATTTTGCGTTGTCTACACATAATAACATCCTTGCGCTTGTTGACGGTGAAACTTTTTTTTGCGGGACAAAAAAAGAATTTTGCATCAACGCCATCGGCAATCTATCAAAAATATTTTCCGTAGATTTCGATGTCGCGGAATGTCGCGGCGGAAAAATTTTCTATTACGTAAACGGCGGGGCGGTATAATGAAGATTGGGCAGCTCGGTATAATAATGTTAGCCCTTATTGCCGCGGCCTTCATCGCTTTGCTGCCGTTCATCGGCATGGAAACAATCGGTATTGCTCAATTATTTAGCGACGCTTTACAAAAGGAAATTTTTTTAACGCTCAGGTTGCCGCGCGTTTTGATCGCGTTTGCCGCCGGCGGCGGCCTTGCCGTTTGCGGACTCGTATTTCAGGGAATATTCAGAAATCCAATGGCCGATCCGTTTACCCTCGGCGTCGCGAGCGGTGCGTCGTTTGGAGCGGCTCTAACCATATTGACAGGCATCACCGGAGCGTTCCTCGGCATCCCCATCATCACACTCGGCGCGCTATGCGGCGCGGCGTTGTCGTTTATCCTTGTGATAACGTTTTCAAGCACAACTCGCTCAACATCGTCAAATACCATACTGTTAGCCGGAATCGCCGCAAGTTTTTTCTTCTCGAGTTTGCTGATGTTTTCGCAATACCTGAGCGATATGCGCGGCACGTTCCGCATTGTTCGCTGGCTGATGGGTGGGGTAGAAGTGTTTGGCTACGGTTCGCTCTTGTCGATACTTCCATTCATCGTTATCGGGCTGATATTGATAACCGCAAACGCTGCCGCTCTCGATCATTTTCTGGCAGGTGAAGACATCGCCCAAACCCGTGGCATCCGTGTCCGCCGGTCGCGCAACTTGCTGTTGTTTTCCGCAACGATTATAGTAGGCGGCATAGTATCGGTCTGCGGCCCCATAGGCTTCGTAGGTCTGATGATCCCGCACTTCTGCCGCCGCCTCTTCGGCGCGTCGCACAAAATATTACTGCCTGCCTGCCTCTTGTCGGGGGGTATATTTTTAATGATATGCGACGCTTTCGCAAGAACAATCGCCGCCCCAACCGATATCCCGGTAGGCGTCATCACCGCGCTTTTGGGCGGGCCGTTTTTGGTTTGGATTTTGCGTCGATATAGGTATTGATTATTGATCCCACGATTAAATATTCAAAAAAAATTGCATTTCAACATGGGGATGATATATTTTACCGTGGATAGGCTTCGGTTCCTCGCCCGGGTGGTGGAATAGGTAGACACTGGGGACTTAAAATCCCCTGGCTGAATAGGCCGTGCCGGTTCGATTCCGGCCTCGGGCAATATTTGTAACTCAATATCTTTTGACTTTAGGAGGCTATTATGGTTGTGTTGACGGTGAACGTAAAAGATGAGCGAGTTTAAACCCGAATTGTCCATTAGGCAGATGTTTTAGTAAAAATATGCCAGAAGCTCGTCATCGCGAGCGAAGCGTGGCGATCTATTGGATCGGAACATCAAAATCAAAATCAAAGTCAAAATCTTTAAAAAGCTTTTTAAAATCTTTTTTGTGGACGGGGCTCTGCCCCGTAACGCCCCGATACGATAGCCCCCCTGCGGTCCCCCATAAGCGGCGACCGCTTACGGGGGACATGTGGGCATA
>JAITUP010000082.1 GCA_031286265.1 Chitinispirillales bacterium
TTTTGATTTTAGCATTTTTACCCCGATAGTATGCCCACATGTCCCCCGTAAGCGGTCGCCGCTTATGGGGGACCGCAGGGGGGCTATCGTATCGGGGCGTTACGGGGCAGAGCCCCGTAACCAAAAAACAAAGCCAAACTCAATAGATAATTGAGGTTAATTGCCGCCGGGTTAATACTTCATGCCTAAATCGAAAATCTATTTTTCCCCAAATTTTAAAAAAAAATGCTTTTTGTGTACCCATGATGTATATTATACAGAATTATCCCCAAAACGGGGCTCTGCGGGGGCGTCGGCAAGCGGCTAAGCCACGTGGTTTTGGTCCATGTATTCGGAGGTTCGAATCCTTCCGCCCCTGCCATTTTGATCGGAAACTGTAAACAAGCGTAGGAATTTTACTTTAGGAGGTTGTTGTGGAAGTTTTGAAGTTACAGGCGCGTGAAAGGACCGGAACCGGCAAATCTTATGCCCGCAAGGCGCGGGTAGCGGGGTGGATACCCGCCGTGTACTACGGCCGCGGCCTCGAATCCAAAAAAATTGAGGTGTCCCACAAAGACTTCTCGGCAGTGGTCAGGGCAAGAAAACACAAGCACCTGTTTGATCTTGGTCTCGGTGGCGGCAGCGTAGCGATTATACGCGAGGTGCAGCGCCACAGCCTCAAAGACAGCACATACTTCAACCTCGATTTCATGCATGTCAACATGGATGAGAAAATGACGGTCGAGGTGCCCCTCGAATTTGTCGGCGTACCCGTTGGTGTTAAGGAAGACGGCGGCATATTGGGGCATCCGCTCAAAACGGTAAAGGTCGAGAGCCTTCCGGCGCACATTCCCGAAAGAGTCACAGTTGACGTATCGGCGCTCAGAATCGGCGATTCGATACGTGTGAGCGATGTTTCGATTCCTGAAGTCGAGATCAAGCGCGCGCCCGAGGATGTGCTCGCCGCGGTGTCGAGCCCGGCGCGTGAAGTCGCCGCCACAACCGATGAAGCGGCTGACGGAGCGGCGGCACCGGCCGGCAAGAAAAAATAGAGGTTTGATTGGGACTGTTTGGCTGGCTCTTTGGAAAACGAAAGGCGCATGACACCGGAAATATCCGCGGCGGCGACGACGACGATGTTCAGGGCGCGAAACCCGAATTATTGATAGTCGGACTCGGCAATCCCGGCAGGGAATATGCTCGGACCCGCCACAACATCGGCTTTGGCGTGATAGACGAACTATGTGCCTCGGGCTGTGTTGATGTTGAAGCTCCTAAGGTATATTGCAGGGCGGAATGCAGGCTGGCGGTCTGCGGAGCGGGGCGGAAACCCGTGTTGCTCGTCAAGCCGCTAACATACATGAACCTGTCCGGCGACGCTGTTAGCGCGCTGATGGACAAGTATGGGCTGACGGCCGCCGATGTTATCGTCATATTGGATGATTTCAACATCCCGCTTGGTAACATCCGGCTCCGCAGGGATGGATCTTCCGGCGGACACAACGGGCTGAATTCGATAAACGCGGCGATAGGGCCGCAGTATCCGCGGGTGAGATTAGGGATAGGGCCGCGACCGGCAAGGGTCAGCATAACAGATTTTGTGCTTGGCCGGTTTAGCGACGAGGAAATTGAAGGAAAAGTGATAGAAGTTATAAAAACCGCGGCGGAGGCTATCGTTTTTATGGTTGATAACGGTGTCGACGCGGCGATGAATAGATACAATTGACAAGTTGATTTTTTGTAACATATTAACCCTGTTCCGAGAGGTGATATCGATAAAGTGTCGGTATTATCAGTCCCGGGACCAAAGTCCATAGGAGGCAGTAAAGGTGATTCGACCTTACGAAACGGCGGTTGTGATCGACGGGACTCTTTCCGACGACATAATCCAGAAAGAACAGGATGCCCTCGAGGAATTTTTTAAGGCAAATTCCGAATTCGAGAAGGCGGATGTGTGGGGCAAGCGTGCGCTCACCTACACGATTAACAAGAAGAAAATGGGCCACTACGTCATTTTCATCTACAAGGCCGAGGGCCCCGTTCCGGCGGCGTTCGAAAAGCACATCAAGTTGAACGAGAATATCCTGCGCCACCTAACGGTTGTGCGCGACCTCAAGAACGAAGCCGCCCGCGAGGCGTTCGCGGCGCGCAAGGAGGAGGTCAGGGTCGATAAGCCCGAAGACGGCGACGAGGATGATCGGGACGTCGAAATTGAGGATTTAGTTCGTGATGAATAAGGGCGGAATTATCTGCGCCCAAACAAAGATTTACACATAAATAACATTTGATATACGGAGGATTAAAAATATGGCATTCGTAAGAAGACGTTCGCGCAAGGTTTGCTGGTTTGAGCAGAACAAGGTAGCGCCTGATTATAAGGATATCAAGATAATCGGTCGCTTCGTTACCGAGCGCGGCAAGATAGTTCCCCGCCGTCTGTCGGGGGTCAGCGCCAAGAATCAGAGGCTTTTGGCCTCCGCCGTCAAGCGGGCCCGCCACTTGGGGTTGTTGCCGTTTGTCGCTGAAAATATGAGATAACGGATATTTTGCTATAGGGAACCAGCGGGGGCTTTCGAGCCGCCCCGCGTATCAACAAAAAACACCGGTGCCGCAGAGAGCGCATCGGTACAAAATTGAATTTGACGGAGGAATGTTTAAATATGGAAGTGGTACTTCAAAGAGATTACGGAAAACTCGGCAAGGCAATGGATATCGTGAATGTCAGAGACGGGTACGCGAGGAATTTCCTTATCCCGAACGGCATAGTGGTGATTGCTACCGAGGGCAACAAGAAGCAGGTCGCCGATGCCAAGCGCGCCTACGAAAAACGTGAAGAGCGTGAGGTCGCCGCCGCACGGGAACTGCTCACGAAAATCGAACAGATGCCGTGCACAATCGCGGTGAAAGTTGGCGAAGAAGACCAAATCTACGGCTCGGTCACCGCAAACGATATCGCCGAATTCCTGAAGAGGGAAGGCTTCTCAATTGAGAAGCGCCAGGTGATACTCGAGGAACCCATAAAGCAGCTCGGCGTCTACACGATAGGCGTCAACCTGCATAAGGGCGTAGACGCGCAGCTCAAGGTTTGGGTTGTCAAAGAAGAATCTTAAGAGGGACTATCCGGTCATGGATCAGTACAAAAAAGATTTTATCGAGTTCATGGTCGACTCAAAAGTCCTGACGTTCGGCGACTTCGTTACAAAAAGTGGTCGCCGTACCCCGTTTTTCATCAATACCGGCAACTACAGCACCGGTCGGCAGCTCGAAAAATTGGGCCGGTACTATGCCGAAGCGCTCGAACGCAACGTGGGCGACGGCTTCAACGTCCTCTATGGCCCTGCCTACAAAGGCATCCCGCTGGCGGTAGCCGCGTCAATCGCCCTGAACGCCTATTATTCCCGCGATATCTCTTTTTGTTTCAATCGCAAAGAGGCGAAAGATCACGGCGAAGGCGGAGTGATGATCGGACACAAACTCGCCGTCGGCGACAGAGTGGTGATAATCGAGGATGTTACGACGGCAGGGACGTCGGTACGCGAATCTGTCCCGCTCCTGACAAACAACACGGGTGCCGAAGTGATCGGGCTTGTCGTCTCGGTCGACAGAATGGAGCGTGGGACGGGAGCAAAAAGCGCGTTGGCGGAACTGCGTGACGAGTTTGGCATAAACACATTCGCCATAGTCAACATCGATGAAATCGTTTCCTATCTGCACAATAAAGAGATAGGCGGCGCAATAGTTTTGAATGATGAAATCTTTGGGCGGATAGGAGAGTACAGGGAAAAGTACGGATGTTCCTGATCTTTTCAAAGTTGTCTTCTATTTTGGTAGACCCGGTTGGACTCACACTTCTTGTTTTTGCGATCGGCCTTCTGTTATTCGTGTTACGACGCAAAAAAAAAATAGCCGTGACATTCCTTATGTGCGGTTTTTCCCTGCTGTTAATTTTCAGTTCACCGTTAGTTTCTCATTTCCTCATGCGCGGCCTCGAGAAGCAATATTTACCGTCACCCCGCTACAGACCGGCATCGGCGGTAGTACTTCTCGGCGGCACCACGACCGGCAAAATCCCGCCACGTATCCACATTGAAACAGCCCGTGAAGGTAACCGCATTTTTAACGCCGCAAGGGTATTCAGACAGAGCGGGTCGCCATACCTCGTACTCACGGGCGGGATTGTTGACATCATTTCAGAAGACACCACCCCGGAAGCGCACACTATGTTTGAACTGTTAAACGAAATGTTCGGTATAAGCGCAGATGTGGTGATCATTGAAGATAAATCAAGGAATACTAGAGAGAACGCGGTCTACACAAAAGCGAAAATGGAGGAAGCCGGTCTCGGCCTCGATATTATTCTCGTAACAAGCGCCTACCACATGCCGCGCTCCGTGGGCATTTTCAAAAAAGCCGGCTTCACGGTAACGCCCGCCCCAAGCGGCTATTTCAAAAACGATTTCATCAGCGCCAAACCGCTAACATGGCTGCCAAGCTCCGCCGCCCTGTTCGATACATCAATCGCACTGCGGGAATATGTAGGGATTATCGTCTACAAAATCATGGGGTGGATTTGATGATAGCGCCGCATCACTTCCACCCGCCACTCCGATAACGAAACTGGGGACTACCGTGTTTTCGTTTCATGCGCGAAATCTATAGCGTCGATAACCCACTGCGGGCTTATGGTGCTATTGTATCTGCGCCCTTCAATGAAGTAGGTAGGGATGCGGTTTACACCGAGATCACTTCCATCCTTAGTTGATTGTTCGGTACGTTCCGTTACGCTCTGACTGTCTATCATGGCTCTGAATCTTTCTCTGTCGAAGTAGAGCCTGTCGGCGACATCGAGTATGATGTTTTCATCTATGCGGCCGGTTATCTCCGACAGCGCGAGTTTGAAGTCCGTGAAGCGCCCCATATCGTGGGCCGCTACCAATGCTCTGTTGCCATAAATATTGCCGAGTGGCTTGGCCACAATTCTCGCCTTGCCTTTAAGAGGGCCGGTAGTTACCGCGGGATATAGCTCCATGAAACCGGCCTTGCACGCCGGACACGTTATGGAATAGTACAGTACGACGGTTATCGGAGCATCTCGGTCGCCGATGATTGGCCATCCCCTCGTGTCTATACGGTGCACCTTGGTATCGGTAAGCGTGGCGTGGTGGTCGTTCAGCATCTCGATTATCCGTCCTTCGGGAATGCCGCTGTTGCTCTGCCACTGGTCGTTCAGCCAATCTACAAAAGACGATATCCGGGGCGCGAGCGCGCAATTCGGTCTCTCTCTCAAACATCTGTTGAGCGGCATGGCACAGCACGATCCAACACGGAAGTTGTTCCGCAGAGAATCAATAACCGTCTGCCTGCGTGATCCTGCGTCGGCGAGCTGAGCCGCCGGTTGCGATAACGGCACAAGTACCAGCGCAAAGGCAAATAACGGGAATAATAACGATAGCGATGTAGAAATGGGTCGTCTCATGTTAACGAGTACTCCTTAATTATTTGGTGATAACATTTCGGGAAGGCAACCGCCAGCCCAAAATATAAATATACATCATAGATCGCACTAAATGTGGAAAAATAAAAAACTAACATCTTATCCATTCCAATTGTCCCCGGGGTATCGGCAGATCACCAAAATGAAGCGAACAGGTATTTAACCCAAATTTTCCATTAGGACGTTTTTTAAAAACCTTTTTTTTAAAATGTGTCGCCTAACCATCTGATACCGCTCCGTAAAATTAGGGACAACAAAGGGTCGTATGAATGGATAGGGAGATGTTCATTCGGGCGTTTTTTAAAAAAAGGTTTAAAAAAAACCGGCGGTAATTAACCTCAATTATCTATTGAGTTTCTCTTTGTTTTTTGGTGACGGGGCTCTGCCCCGTAACGCCCCGTAGAAACTCGCACACTATCGGATTTGAAGTACATCTTTTCGCGTTAAGAGAGTAATTTTTCTTTGGGGAGATTCAAGTCAATACCTCTTCTCAACATACCTCGGCAAATCCCCTAAATCCGAAGAATAATCCAATAGTTTGCCTTGACCGAGGATGTTCAAGTTGCGGAAATTTTGGAGCAGGTTGTATTCGTCACGATTTTGGGCTATTGAGTCGGGGCGCGGCTCTAAGCCTAACAAGATATCGGAGGTTGTGTTTAGTACCTTGGCTATATTTATTAACACCGTAATGCTCGGTTCTCGTTGGCCCGTCTCATAGCGGCTAATCATCGTCGAAGATACACCTGCAGCCTCCGCTAACACTTTCTGACTAATGCGAATTTCTTTACGACGGTGTGCCATTCGCCTACCCAATGAGTCCATAAATGCTCCCTTTTCCTAAAAGTACATTTTCCCCATAGTACGGTCAAGGCATTTTTGCTATTGTTTAACTTTGCTATTGATTTTAGCACGTACAGGTATTATTTTACTACGCATAAGACACATATAGTACCTTTAAGGTACCTATTAAATTTGGAAAGGAGCCTTGATTGTACCCTAATCTGGAAACCGAGCAACTCCGCCGTGGGCATACCGATGACTATGTCGCCGAGGCGCTGGGAATGATGGTACAGGAGTATCAGGCGCGAAAAGCGTCAAAAACGGTGGGGATGCGGGAAGCCGTGGCGCTGGCCGGGATGTATGAGATGTCGACCGAGTATCTGTTTCGGTCGGGGGTGTAAAATGTGGAATTTTCTAAAATCTAACATATTACAGGAAGGGTGTAAAGATGGAAATATGGAGAATGGAATTAAAAATGTCAAAAAAACCAGTTTTTCTGAAGGTATTATTGGTAATCACGGCTACTGTATTATCCGCGCTTTGGTTGTTTATAGCCTGTTCGGGGGACTCAAATAACAACTGGTCTTCGGGTGGTCACGGCAATAATGAAAATGGCGCATACACGCTCATAGTCGTCGCGGGTGACGGCGGCACGGTGTCGCTGGAAGATACTACAACCCACAACGCCGGCGCCTCGATCACCGTCACGGCGACGCCGAATGAGGGCTTCACTTTTGGCGGATGGGCGGGAATGCCGGCCGGAGCAACCACATCAGGCAGCTCTATAACGTTCAATATAAGCGGCGACGTGACACTAACCGCTAATTTTCTGCAAGTGACGGGAACGCACACGCTCACGGTTACCGCGGGTGTCGGCGGCACAGTCGCGCCGGAAGGGACTTCCGCCCATAGCGACGGAGCCACGGTCACCGTGACGGCGGAAGCGGAAGAAGGCTACAGATTTACCGGATGGACAGGGGCGCCGGAGAGCGTAGACTCGTTAAACGCCTCCATAACATTCGATATAGATGGCGATATTACGCTGATTGCCAACTTTGAGGAAGAGGAAGAAGGGGAAACGCATACGCTTACGGTCACGGCAGGCGTTGGCGGTACGGTATCATCGGAGGGGATTTCTACCCATAGTGCAGGAGACACAATCACCGTAACGGCGACACCGAACGAGGGGTACATTTTCAGCGGTTGGTCGGGGACACCGGCGGGAGCGGCAACATCCGGCAGCTCCATAACATTTACGATTAATGACGACGTTACGCTAATCGCTAACTTCGAGCAAGAAGAGGGAACATTTTTGCTTACGGTTACAGCGGGCGACGGCGGCATGGTGTCACCCGCGGGAGTTTCCGCCCACAGTGCCGGAGCTTCTGTCACCGTGACGGCAACACCGAACGCGGGCTACACATTCAGCGGCTGGTCGGGGACACCGGCAGGAGCGTCTACATCCGGCAGTTCTATAACATTTACGATTAACGACAATGTAACGCTAACCGCCAACTTTGAGCAAGAAGAGCCGGCTACCTACATTCTCACGGTCAACGCAAGCCCGGCGGCTTGTGCTACGGCCTTGACGGGCGGCGGTGAGCACAACGTGGGGGTAAACGCTCCGATAACGGTTACGGCGGCGGCGAATTGCACGTTTACCGGCTGGACCGGGGCGACGGGCATTACCAACGCAAATTCTACAACAAACGCTTCCGTATTGATGGACACGGCTAAAACGGTAACGGCTAATTTTACGCAACAGCAGGACGGGGAAGAGTGTGGGGTTGGTCATGGCCATTTTAATCCTGATATAACTTATGGCTCGTTTATTGACGAGAGAGATGGACAGTGCTATCGTACAGTGGTAATAGGTGATCAGACTTGGATGGCGGAGAATTTGAATTGGGCTGGTGTTGGCGGTGGTCTTGGTTGGTGTTACGCCAATAATTCTGCTAATTGTGAAATCTATGGTCGTCTTTACGATTGGTCTATGGTTATGGGTTTTGATGCGTCTTGTAACGATATTAGTTGCGTTAGTCAGGTTCACTCTCCTCATCGTGGTATTTGTCCTGACGGTTGGCATGTTCCTTCAGATGCTCAGTGGTCTACTTTGGTTAATTTTGTTGGTGCTATTGCTGGTGGTAGTAGTTCTACAGCTGGTACCCGGTTGAGGGCTCTTACAGGTTGGGAACCTTTCTCTGGTACTCTTATTCCCGGTACCGATGTTCACGGCTTTTCGGCGTTGCCCGGCGGCAGCCGCAACACCGGTGGCAATTTCTGGAATGTCGGCACGGCCGGCCACTGGTGGAGCGCCACGGAGGCCGGCGCGACTCACGCGCGGGACCGGGTCATGAACTCGAGCTACAGTTACGTGAACACGCTCTGGCCCCCCAAGACCGGCGGGTTCTTCTCGTTGCGTTGTGTTAGGGATGATTGATATAGTGTGAATATTTGACATTTTAGATACAGGCTTCCGCTTTGCTCTTCCTGACTTCACCAATCGTGGAGGGCAGGGCGGGAATTATAAATATAAACTAGAAGCAATCGCGTTGTCGGTACGGGTGTGCTGCTTTGTCGGTTGTTTTGTTATCACTGGAAGAGGAGATAAAAACGCTATAAAATAGGTGGTTTTTTGTGATTTTTAATATTTCACCTGTAAATCAGTTGATTTTTGTAGTGAATTTATAATTCTAATAATCTTTTGAAAGGAGTAATAAGATGCAAGAGGGCAAGCAAGTAGTAACATCTTTTCTAAAACAGATATTGAAAAAAGAATTGAGGCAAGGCGTATTATTTTTAAGTTTTACAAATCCTCAAATTCTTGATATTTCATATCCTACTTTGACGATATTGAAGGATGCAAGTGAATTTACAGCGTTAAAGCAAAAAGAATTTGATGTTGTAATTGGAGACTTGCCTTTTGGTATGCTCTCTGTAGAGCTTGATACAGCTTCGAAGGTAAAAGGTAAGAAAAATTGGAATTTTATTATAACCTCCTTGAGAATGCTAAAAGAAAGTGGGCAAGCTTTTTTTCTAGTAGAGCCAAGTTTATTGTTTTCGCAGGCGGGGAAACAACTACTTAATGATTTATTTGAAGAAGGTTTTTTCTACAACTCAGTATTTGAATTACCGAAGAAATTACTATATCCTGAAACTGGATTTCAACCTATAATTATTCATTTTGAGAAAAAGAAGCAGGAGAACCTTTTCATTGCAGAGATTACAGATGAATTTGAGAATTTATTAAATAATTTTTATACAAAAACAGCAACAAAATACATTGAAACCGGAGTTTTTGTTGACCGTGAAGGTTTTGAATCATTTAATAAATACAAAATTGAAAGAGAAATCGAAAGTTTAAAAACGCAATATAGCGATTATAAAAAATACGTACTAGAAGACATTGCTATTGAAATCAATACAACACGTCATAATACTACGTTCCATGATAAGCCTAATAGTGTTTATATTTCATCCATTGGAAATTCTGCTGTCGTTTCTGATATTAATGAAGCAACTGTAAAACATCAAAATTTATTTCAAGTAGTTTTAAATCCAGATTTGGTCAAGGCAGAATTTCTTGTTATGTTTTTTAGTTCAGAATTAGGAAGAAAACAATTACAAAGAATAACAACTGGCAATTTTATCCAGCGAATAGGAAAAAATGATTTTTCAAATTATATTGTTTCTGTTCCACCACTAAAAGAGCAGGATGTGCTTATTCATACAGAAGTAGAGTTATCAAAACTACAGAGTGAGATTAATCAACTTAGAAGCGAATTAAGTTTAAATCCTAAAAATGCTGGCACAATCCTTGATATAATTGAAAAAATTCAGGGACAATTAAAACAAATGACAGATGAAGATTATATTTTGAGTTTGGTTAGAAAAGGAGAAAATAAATATGTAGAATTCAAAGAAACATTTGATAAAGATGTTAAAAAAGGCACAAAAGAAAAAAATATTAAACATGAGTCTATCAAAACCATTTTTGCCTTTTTAAATACTGGCGGAGGGACATTATTAATTGGAGTGACAGATGATAATGAGATTAAAGGCGTTGAAAATGATTTTTTTAAAAATGCTGACAAGTATAAAGAGAATTTTGCAAACGCTATACGTGATAACATCGGTTTAGAATTTCTACCATTTATTGATTATAAGTTAGTTATGGTTAAGGGCAAAAATATATTAATGGTTAATTGTAAAGCAGCTGAAAGGCCTTGTTTCTACGATCAAGAAGGGCTTTTTGTTAGAATGAATGCTAGAACAGAAGAGCTTAAAGGGCAGAAGTTGTTGGATTATGTGAAAGCACACTTTAAATAGAAAGGTTGGGGCCGTTTCAAAACACTCTAAGGCCTGCCTCAAAACAGTGTTTAAATATTTACAAATACATTTCATTATCACAATGGAGATTTTTGTATGAAAAAAGCATTATTCAGTAAATTGATCGATTAAATATAGGCTTCCGCTTTGCTCTTCTTGACCTCACCAATCGTGGGAGCAGGGCGGAAATTATGAATATAAACTAGAGGTAATCGCGTTGTTGGTACGGGTGTACTTGCTTTGTCGATTATTTTGTTTTATTGAGGGAAGAGAGATAGCGGTTGTTAAAAGAAGTAAATCACAGTAAAACTATATAGCTTTATAATTTTAACACAATAATAAAAAGGGGCCTAAAATGGTTACTTATAGAGAAAGTGAAATGGCGGATAAATTTGTTGAATATCTAATAAAAGATCAAGGATATCCAAAGGAAAGTATTGCTGTTGAATATGATGTAGGTAAAAACAATTACGTCGATATTGCCATTTTAGATCTCAAAACTCGCACTCCTATACAGCTATTTGAATTAAAAGGAAAAAAAACAAAAGAAACAGAAGAGAGGGGAAAAAAACAACTAAAAAAATATCGTTCTTTAACTGATAATCAAAGTATACCTGCATATTTAATTTTTTTAAATGATAATGAACCATATTTT
>JAITUP010000100.1 GCA_031286265.1 Chitinispirillales bacterium
CGCAGTAAAAAACTCGACGAAAAATTAGACAAAATAGGCGAAAAATTAGGCGGCGTAGAAAGCAATATCGGCTTCCACGCGGAACAATTCTTCCAAAACACACTCGCAGAAACACTAACGTTCGGAAACGAAAAATATGAAGATATATACCCCAACTTGAAAAGCATGAAGAAAAATGCCGACGTAGAATTCGACATAGTACTTGTAAACGGCGAAAGCGTAGCGATTATCGAAGTCAAAAACAGGATACACCCCAAGTTCGTGAAAGATTTAGTAGAGAAAAGGCTCGCCATGTTTCGCAAAACTTTCTCGCTATTCCAAAACCACAAAGCCTACCTCGGCATAGCGGGATTCTCTTTCGACGACGCGGTAATCAAAGAGGCTAAAGAATATGGCGTAGGCATAATCAAGCAAGTAGGAGAAAGCATCGAGGCGGAAACAGGGCATTTGAAGGCGTATTAAGGTTTCAAGAAGGTTTTGATTTTAAAGGAGTCTGGCAAAATGCGTTGTCCATTCTGTGGCTATGAAGAAGACCGCGTGGTAGATTCACGTACCGGTAAGGAAGGGCGCGCTGTGCGCCGTCGGCGCGAGTGTCTTGACTGCTCAAAACGGTTCACTACCTACGAATACATCGAAAACATATCGCTCACGATAATAAAGAGCGATCAGCGGCGTGAGGCGTACGACCGCCAAAAACTGCTGTCCGGCATAACCGCCGCTTGCAAGAAACGTCCTATCAGCGTGAAAAAAATCGAGAGCATAGTCGACAAGATTGAGCATCAAATCGAGAAACTGAGCAGAAGTGAAGTCCCAAGTTCCGAGATAGGCAATATGGTCATGGCTGAACTTTACGGGCTCGATGAGGTCGCGTACGTCCGGTTCGCGTCGGTCTACAGGAAATTCAAGGACGTGAGCGAGTTTATATCGGAGGTCAAGGGCATAGGGGCGAAACCCGGCGCCTGATTCTAAATATACTCGGCAACGGCGTTTCCGAGTTCCTCAAACGGAAACGGCTTGTGTAGCACCCGCTTCATCCCGAGGCCGGTCAGTTCCTCGACGCTGAATTTGCTAAACCCCGTAATGCCAATCGCCTTTATGTCCGGATTGATTTCTTTCAGCCTTACAAACGCGCCTTTGCCGTCCATGCGCGGCATTATCATGTCGAGGATTACCAAGTCTATGGCGGTGTGTGTGTCAGAATATTTTTCCACCGCGTCGAGGCCGTTGGTCGCCGTGAACACACTGTAGCCGATACCCCGCAGATAGGCGGAGATACTGTCGCGGATGCCGCCGTCGTCGTCGGCGAGCAGTATGGTGCCGCGGCGTTTACCGCCGTCTGGTTTTACCGCGTTCTTTTCGGTAGGTTGAGCGGCGCTGCTTTCCGTGGGCGCGATATTGTCGACAAACGGAACGTTATCGTTTGCGCGGATATGTATCGGCAATATCAGCGATGCCGTCGTTCCCTTGCCGACCCCGCTCGTGATGCCTATCGCCCCGTTCACAGTTTGAGCGAACTCGCGCGTCATTGGCAATCCGAGTCCGGCCCGGTCGTCTTTGGTTGTAAAAAACGGCTCAAACATGCGCGTCGCGACATCGCTGTCAAAACCGCATCCGGTATCCGATATCTCTATTCTGACGTAATCCGACTCGGAATCGGCAGCGTCTCGGAAATCTGTTGCGGGGCCGATAGTTGAAGCTATGCTCTGGGTATCTGCGGCATCGACATATTTGACGGAAAATGTGATAATTCCGCCCGTTGGCATCGCGTCTCTCGCGTTGAGCGCGAGATTTAGCAATGTGCCTTGAAACTGTATCGCGTCGGCGAAAATGACGCAGCTTTGTCTGCAAGGTTTATACCCAATTTCTATTCTTTTGTCGAAACTGCTCGAAAGTAGGCGTGCAACCGCGGCCACAATACCATTTACCTCAATGGCATCCGCGGATGCCGGTCTGTGGCGGGTGAAGGCCAAAAATTCTCTCATCATGTCGCTCGAATTTTTACAAATATCGAGAATTTCGTCGGCAAGTTTTTTTACTTTGTCTTCGGACGATCTGAGGCGGATGAGATTGGCGAAACCCATAATCCCTGTGAGATGGTTGTTGAAACTGTGGGAGACGCCTCCCGACAACTGGCCGATGATGTCGAGTTTTTGCCGCATGTAAAGTTGCTGTTCGAGGCAATCGGTGTTTTTGCTGTCCATGGTATTTATTTCCCTAAATTCCGAGTTTTTCGCATATCCGCCCCACGGCGGCCTTCATTTTTTCCACGTTGGCCTTCATAAAATAAACAAGCGCCTCGCCCTCAAGCATATCCGCTCCCGATGCCTCAAGCTCGTTGTCCATTTTGCGCAGGGCTCGCTTGCCGCCGAATCCCCACATCGTCACGAATGACAGCGCTTTTTTGCCTTTGAGCGTACGGATGTCTTCAACGATATACTGCATGACGACCGGCGACGGCCCGAACACCCAAACCGGTCCGCCCACAAGCACGGCATCATACTCGTCTATCTCAGGTGGAGATTTGATGGTAAACCGGCCACCGCCCGGAATGAACGCCGGGGAAGCGGTACCGATTGTACGGAGCCCGAGGATATCAACCTCGTGACCCTGATTTTTGGCCTCGATGGCATCCCTGATCGCCTGAGCGAATTTCAGAGTGTGGCCGGTGCTCGTATGTATGACGATCGCGATTTTCATGGTACTACTATAAATATAATAAAAATAACAACAAATAGAAAGGGTTTTTTAAAGGTTTTTTAATTTTCGACCCAAACAACATTTGCCTGGCTCAAAAAACCGGAGAGCGTACGTGTCGATGTTTCTTGGGTGCTGTGCGCCAGCAGTTTTTGACCGGTTTCCGGGATAGCGGTTATGATGATATTCTCGCATCTGCAAATATTGCGCACCTTGCGTGTCATGTTGAAAACTTCTCTTTGTATTTCATTTCTGGTGCGCATATTCGTCCTGTATTCCAATCTGTAAACGCCGTCGCTATACATGGAAGCGTTATCGACCTCGCCGAATATTTGGGATAGTTCCTGAACGAGCGCGGCTTTCTGGCCGGTGGATTTCATCGGTTGCGTCTCATTTGCCTGCGTTTGTGCCGCGCTTGCCTGTGTGTGCTGTTCCCGGTTGTTCTCGGCCGGTTTCTTTTCGGATGCTTCCGTGCCTGCGCCTTGGCCGCCGCCGGTCGGCGTTTTGCTTCCGGTGAACGCGGACGCTCTGCCGGCCGCCGCCGATCTTGAGACGGAAGCGGTAGACGACTGCTGCCTACCGCCGAGCGGTACGAAATACAAGAGCGCGGCGCAGGCGGCAAGCATGGTCGTAATAGCAATTATGACCATGTTGCTTCTCCGCCTGCCCCTTTCTTCCTCTTTCTTGAGTTCTTCCAATTCAGTACTCATCTTGCGCCGCTTCTCCTGGACATATACCTTTTCATTTCCGCCTCATATTCCCTCAGCGTGTCGTATTGCGCCTGCGAGGTGATAGGCGCCAGTACCGCGCGTCTATTCAGCGCACGGCCTTCCACCGTGGTATTGTCGGCTATCGGCCATTTTCTGCCGTAACCCAGAGCGACGAGGTTGCTCTCGGGTACGCCGTTTAATATCAGGTATGTCTTGACCGCGAGCGCACGTTGCGCGGAGAGAACCATGTTCCGTAAATCGCGGCCCTGAGAATCGGCGTGTCCCTGTATCTCATAACGCCTGTTCGGATGCTGTCTCAGATACCTCGCAATTCCATCGAGTACCGAGCGCGCTTCCGCCGTGATATGGACACTGCCCGCTTCAAACTGAATTCCCGCCCGCAACTCGCCGATGTCATGAATCACCGGCTCAAGTTTGGGTTCGGACTTGAACTCAGGTTCCGGTTCGGGTTCAGGCTCGGGTTCAGGCGCTACCTCTATCACGATCACCTTTTCTTCAGGCAATTCCGCAATCACAACCTCTTCCGCTTCCGGGAATTCCTCCAACTCCGGCAATTCCGGTTCCACTTCTACTTCCGGTTCGGGCTCCACGACCGGCATGGGCTCGTCTCTCGGTTCCACAACCGTATATCTTCTGGGTTCTCTCCATCCCCACTTGACTGTAATCGCGGCGGCGGCCTCAAAACCTCTTTTAGGAACGAGATACGGGGTTCCTACGGCCTTATAGGAGGCATCAATAGAGAAGTGTTTCAAGTCGAGTCCAAGACCCACCGCAGACCCTACTTCCTCCGGCCCGCCGACAATCAGTCCGTAGCGCAAAGGAAGATAGCCGGATAAAAGCCCAAAATTACCGCCGACGGCAAGCCTCGGCAAGTAGGTATTTCTCCCCGGCCCAAGCACAATCTGCTGCCTGTAATTCGCGCTTGCCGAGAGGTAGCCGATAAAGGTGTTAATCGGAGTTTCTGAAAAATTCAGGTGATAGGTGTAGCCGAGATTGAACGATGTCGGCAACCACGTTATCATGTGCGCGTCCGTAATATTGAGCGAGTCTATCTCAAACAAATCGCTAAAGGTGGCCGACATATCGATAACGTCAAATTCCCTGTTCAAAACGGCGGTGCCGCGGTGTACCTGCTTGCCGTCCCAAAATATCATACCGATATCCTGTACATCGACCGAAACAAAATGATTGTTATCGTGGAATACGGTACCAAAGTCCAGTCCCCATCCCTGTCCGCTTACGAGGTTGCCGGTTAAAAGGTCTCGGTCAAAATTGTAATTCCCGTGGAATCCGGCTCCCGCGCTGACAATGTCTATTTTCGCGTTTGCTCTGTATTTATTGGTTGTCGTATCGTAGGTAAACGAACTGTTTTCATCCGCTCTCGCCCTAAAGTAGCCGTGCCCCAATATCAGTTTTACGCCTACTCCCGCCGCGCCCTTGTCGAGACCGAACTGATCGTGGATGAATGGGACGGATACGCTGAATCCGAGCTTGGTCGCGAGTTCTGTCGCCCAGATCGCCTCGGCCCTCAGGTCGGAGATATCGATAGTATTACCGCCAAGAAGCCCGCCCGTCGCCGAAACGAAGGGAAGCATAAGAGCGCCGGGGATGACTATGCCGACATTGGCGTAAGACCTGAGATTGATCCCGAAACCGCGCGTCGCGAAAGCGAAAGGAGAAACCTGCGCCCCCGCGTAGATACCCATTCCGCCCATGAGTTCTTCCGTGAGGATCCTCGATACTTCCTCGGGGGAAGCGTCCGCGTCTACGCCGAAACTGTTTTCGAAAAATGTCGTCAGATACTTCGCGAGTACGAGATCGAAGTCCGTCGGGTTCCTGAGAAGCTCCGTGTTGAACGGCGGCGCCATCTTGTCACTCCATAGCGTAAACGACAGCGGCAGGAGCGACAATCCCTTTCGAGGACGCAGGTCGAGGCCCACAAGCGCCGGGTTGCCAAACGCTCCGTTGAGCGTAACACCGCCGCCGATGTTGTGTGCCAAAGTGCCGCCAACGGCTACCGGATAGTTGTCGGTGCCGGAAAACGCGAAACTTACAAATGACAAAACCGATAAAGCTACAATAATGTTTTTTTTCATAATACCGTATCCTGTAAAGTCAAAAAATAAAAATCAAAGTTAAAATCACAGCGCTAATAGCGAATCAAAACTATTTATTCCCGTAACCCGTATTCTTGCCTGAACGTTCACGTTTCTTTCCGCTTCTTTCGCCTCTTCTTCCGTTTCACTTAGGCCGCTGGTGCTACCAACCCGTGCGAGCCAGCGCCAGGTGAGGACGGGAGTTTTCAGGATGAGATCACAGAAATCCGCGTCCAGTCTCAAACCCGAGGGGGGATAGTTCTCCACATAGTTTTGCGGCAGATAGATCCCAGTTCTGCCCAGTAATCTTACGCAGCCGTAATCGCCCGCACATTCCTCTTCGCTTGTTATGAAATTGTAAAAAGCCGCGGTATTTAATCCCGCGGCCGGCTCGTCGTATTCCATAAGAAGCCCATACAGCGTGAGACCAACGCCCGTGTTGTTGACGAAGCGCAGATGATAACCGGCTTCGCAATCGGTGAGCTTCTTCAGAATTTTCAAAATATCGGAACTCATGTCGATATCCTCGGCGCCCAAATCGAGAAGGATGTAGCTGCTCCCGGTTACGCCCTGCTCCATCTCCTGATAGGCCGCAAACGACATGTTGATCGGAATATCCAGCGCCATCTTCCACTTCAGCGTAGTGTCTCTGCTCGGGTCTTCGCATAACAAAAACGCGCAGGCGATAATTGCCGACGCCGCCAACGGTAGTATGGCGTGTTTGAACGAACTGATTTTCATTAAAATGCCTCCTCAACGTTTATTAATTCCAAAATAATTATTTTTTATCCCGTACTCACTCTACTCTAAGACGGTACCTGCGTTGTCCGGCGACGCAGGTACCATCTTAAAGTGGAACTACTATACAACCCCCGGATACACTACTTTTAGCAACCTCCGGATTTTTTCCGCCGCGGCTTCTCCGAATACCGTGGCAAACTCGTTTATTTTTATTTCCATCGCGTCTTCGTGTCCGTGGTTTTTGTTTTTGTAACGCGCTACCTCGTCCCGCATTTTTGAATATTGGCGCATCAGCCCATATATGTGCGCGCCGGCGAGGTGCGTGATCGACACATTCGGCGATTTTTTTATCCAGTCGTCCAAAAACTCTATCGCCTCGCCATAGCGCCCCGCTTGCGCAAGGTGATAGGCGCGGATTACCGCATCGATACGGTTGAGGCCGTCGGCGCGCTTCAGAAGCCTGCGCCGCAACAATTCCACATCGGCGCGGCCGTCGGGGTCACGTTCGCAGAAGCGGATCATCTTGTGCATCCCCTGAATATTCCCCGGGTCACGCTCCAAAAGCCGCCTGATTACGCCATCGAACATATCGAATCGGCCGCTTTTTTCGTAAAGATCGGCGAGAAGCAGGTATGTATAATAGTTCCCCGGCTCGACCGTGATCTCCTGCTCGAGGCTCTTTATCGAAAGCGACTCGTCGCCAAGACTCTGAAACGAAATTGCCAAACTGTGGTACGCGACCGGATACATATCGTCGACGACGATCGATTTTTTAATCCAATCTATACTGTTTTCAAAGTTCCCTGCGTATTGATATATCTGCCCGATCAGCAAATAAATCTGCGCTAAATCGCGGCAGACCTCCTCGTTTTTGTTCTGCATCCCTTCAAAAAACCGCGTCAGGCGCTCGAGCTGGTGAATAGCGTCGTCCATACCGCCGTGACCGTATTCGAAGTAGACGATGTCCTCGACCTGCTCGGCTACGTCGTCGTAGGCGGCCCTGCACGATAAAACCGCGTCGCACAACTCCGCGAGCGTCGGTTCGGTGATGTTGTCGATTACATCCGGTGTCGACATCTTCCTGCGTTCCTTTTTGATACCGCGTTTATCGGGCGGTCCGGCGTTACGGACCCCTACATTCTCGACAAGTCTACTCCGATCGGATAACTTACCGATCTTCCAAGCCTCTCGATGTCTCCAGACCTTCCGCTGGAAAACACCACCCGGTTAGTAATATAATAATTGCCCCGGGGTACATCCCTAACTGTTAATCTAAAACCGCATTCCGCAACTCCGCGCCTGCCGGACGGCGGCCGCCGTATAACGAAACCACTGCCAGCGAGGTGCGCCGGATTCATCGTCGTATTCAGCAACCAGCCGTAACCCGTGTTCCCGTGGTGACGCACCGTGAACATCTTGCCCACGGGAATCGCGGCGTGAAGCGTATCGAGCCTATCGCCACCAATGGGTAATATAATATTTTCCGACGGGACTTCGAAACGAAATCGTCTTCCGCCCTCACGAATGATCGGCGTCATCTCGACATGCGCTTGACTGAAGAGTGTGCGGAAGCGGACAGGCAGATTGACGCGCACGGGCACTTCGACCAATTGCGGGTAGCAAATCTGGTTGACGGCGGCCCTGCTACTCTTCACGCCCATACCGAGATTCAAGTGAAAATCGCCGCGGCGGATGAGACGGATCGGGCCGACTTTGTATCGCCGGACAAAACAGACCATGTTGTCTTCGGTATAGCGTATGGGCACGATTCCAAACAGCGTCCGTAGCAATATCTCGACGCGCAATTCGTTCGTGAGATCGATAAATCCGCCGCCGCCGCTAAAATCTTTTACACCGGCTCGCAGAAAATGAAAACGATCCTTGGCGAAATTCGCGTAATAATACGGGGTGGAAACGCGCTGGGTCGCGTGGTCGTATTCGATGTATCGCCTGGAAGACAGCGGGAGCGACGGATCGGCGCGGATGATTACGGCGCGCAAGCCGCTCCCGCCGGAAAGCAGAACAAGGCCGTCCATGCGCTCGTGAGCAAGAATATCCGGGCCGCCATCCGCGTCGCCCCACAAAAAAACGATTTCATCTTGCCTGTCGAACACACCGTTCCCGTTTCCGGTATTAGGCGCTTCCCCCCTGTCAAGCACATATTCTCCACTCTCCGTAATCTCGTCTACCTGAAACGGCACGGCCTGTCCCGCCATGTCAATCACACGTATAGACGCTATGGGCTTGCCTATAAGAAAAGGGAGGTCTTTACCGGTAAGAACAACGGGCATCCCGTGAGCGGGCTGCCTGTGATCTCCGGAGGCTGCCCGCGGAGAGGTCGCGTTTGCGGGAACAACTAAAATCGCCAGTATCGCGGTGACGACGGTAGAGTTACATAATAGCCTACGCATTGACTGATACGTCATCACAAACCTTGCCTTTCTGGCTCCTGATAAACCTTTGCTGCGACAAATCATCAATAAACTTTTGCTCGGCGGCGTTGTTTTCACGCTTCCATTCTTCGTATCGGTTTTCCTTGATAATTTCTACCGCGCGGCGTTCCTGACTTGCCTTGATTAACTCTTGATTGATCCCGTATATCGCCACCATGACGCCGTCCAATTTTTGCCCCGCTTTTAACAGCTCCAATTTCAGCGCGTTTCTGTGTGCCACGGACTGACGCATTCCCGCGACATCTTCATCGCCGCCGCTACGCTTTGTTTTTTCGCTCACCAGAAAATTTTTCAGTTGATCCTGCGCATGCGAAATCTCCTGACGGACCGTCTCCGCCTCGCGATTCTTTTCAGCAAGACGCTGCTTAATCAGTTCTTCCTTGTTTTTTTTGACGGTAAGAAGGGTTTCGAGGCGGAATGTGAATTTTTTTGGCATAGTCGTCGTCCTGTTTTATGCGGTTGCGATTAACCCGCCTTTTTTGGCAATCTCGGTTAGGCCGTCTAAGCTTTCGTCGAATAGCGCCGCGGTGTCGCGGGTTTGGCGCAAAAATTCGGTTATCGGCGCATGGACACGAATCGCCTTATCAATCCGCTCGTTTGAACCGATCGCATAAGCGCCTATCTGTATCAGGTCTTCGCTTTCCTTATACGCGGCCATCGAGTCTTTGATTTTTCCGGCTACCGACAAATGATCTTTTGACACAATGTCGCTCATGCAACGCGATATGCTCTGCAATACGTCGATAGCGGGAAAGTGGTTGCGATGAGCGAGCTTTCTTGACAAAACCAAGTGGCCGTCGAGTATCGATCTGACCGCGTCCGCGATGGGTTCTTCCATATCGTCGCCGTCAACCAAAACCGTAAACAGCCCGGTAATCGTCCCCTTGTCCGATGTTCCGGCCCTTTCGAGAAATTGCGGCATGAGTGAAAATACCGACGGGGTGTACCCCTTTGACGCAGGCGGTTCGCCAATAGCCAAACCGACTTCGCGCTGCGCCATCGCGAGGCGCGTTACCGAATCGGCCAGAAATAAAACGTCTTTGCCATGGTCTCTAAAATGCTCCGCGATTGCCGCCGCGACAAGCGCGCCCTTGATGCGTATGAGCGCAGGCTGATCGCTTGTGGCCACAACGAGCACCGAGCGTTTGAGCCCCTCTTCGCCTAAATCGCGTTCGATAAATTCCCGCACTTCACGCCCGCGTTCACCAATAAGCGCGATAACGTTTATATCCGACCGGCAGTTGCGCGCGAGCATTCCCATAAGCACGCTCTTGCCGACGCCGCTGCCCGCGAAAATGCCGAGACGCTGACCCTTGCCCACGGTAACGAGGCTGTCTATGGCGCGTACGCCCGTTTGAAATACCTCGTTAATTCGTTTGCGCGTTAGCGGATTTGGTATAGATGAAAAAGCGGAGCGTTTCCCCGTCGCCCTAATCGGTCCCTTATCGTCGATGGGGTTGCCAAGCCCGTCGAGTACGCGCCCCAAGAGCCCGTCGCCGACCTGCACGGACAGCGGCCTCCCGGTCGCCGCGACCGACATCCCCGGATGTATCCCCTCTATCGGCCCGAGCGGCATGAGAAGCGTGCGTTCTTTCCGAAAACCGACCACCTCCGCGCGGCAGATTAGCCGGCCGCCCTTTTCGATATTGCAAACATCGCCCACCGAGGCCGACGGCCCGGTGCTTTCTATAAGTATACCGATAACTTCCGTTACCTTGCCGTATACACGGGTCGTTTCCGACGATTTTATGAAATCGAGGTAAGAATCAAAATTTCGTGCGATTGTTTCCGTTTCAAAAACCATGCTTTACCCTGACATTAAAAGTTGGGGTTGGTGCGCCGATTATAATTCAATATCAATATAAATATAATATCTGCCCAGCCGCACCGCAACATCGCGAGCGAAGCGCGGCGATGTAACATCAAAATCAAAATCTTTAAAAGCTTTTTAAAATCTTTTGGGGACGGGGCTCATAAGTTTCTTCTCTCAATCAAACGGCAGGATGTACACTGTTCATACCATACTGCTGTTCCTCTACATACCTTCACATATAAAACTCAACCGCTATTACGCAACACCGCCGCTATTCCGTTTATGGAAGTGTGCACCGCTTTACGGATGCCTTCAGTTGCTTTATCGGAACTGCCGCTACGGGTTTTGTCGCGGTAGCGGCGCAACATCTCTATCTGCACATAGTTTAGCGGGTCAAGATACGGGATACGGCTGTTGATGACCTGACGGAGCGTCGGATTGCGGTCAAGCAACGCCGGTTGCTCTGTGATAGCGAGCAAGTATGCGCACGAGAATTCATATCCCTTTACGATATGCGGGAAAATAGAATCGCGCAATTTCTTGTCTTCCACTAAAGCGGCATAGCGGGCGGCTATTTTCATGTCCGCTTTTGCCAAAACCATTTCCATATTGGAAATCAGCGTGGAGAATACCGACCAGTTTTGAAACATCGACCGCAAAACCGCCATGCCTTCTTCTTCTCCGTGCCTGTCCAAAAATCCTTTTACCGCATAGCCGAATCCATACCATCCCGGCAGCATTACCCGGCATTGCGACCATGAAAATACCCAGGGGATCGCGCGTAAATTCTCGATGTCGCGGCCCTTGGTGCGGGATGCCGGACGCGAGCCGATGTTAAGCGAAGTAATCTCGGAAATCACGGTCGATTGCCAGAAATAATCCTCAAAGCCCTCCGTCTCGTAAACCAAGCTACGATAAGCGGCAAAGGCGGTGTCGGAGAGCTCGCTGAACGCTTGCAAAAAACGCTCGTCAGGACGCTCGGTAAGTTCGGGTTGCAGTGTTGCGGATAGCGTGGCGGCAACGTTAACTTCAAGATTCCGCCTGCCGACCTCCGCGTTGCCGTATTTGGCCGCTATTACCTCGCCCTGCTCCGTGAGGCGTATCTGCCCCTGCACCGCGCCTTTGGGCTGCGCTAAAATCGCCTGATAGCTAGGGCCGCCACCTCGTCCTACCGAACCGCCGCGACCGTGGAACAGCATCATTTTTACGTTGTGCTTGGCAAACAGTTCTACAAGATCAACCCCGGCGCGATAAAGCTCCCAGCGGGAAGTGAGGTAGCCGCCGTCCTTGTTGCTGTCGGAATAACCAACCATCACTTCCTGCACATTTCCGCGGCTTTTAAGCAATTCACGGTAAAACGGCTGTGAAATGAGCGAATCCATAATCCCCGAAGCCGCGCGCAAATCCTTGATCGTTTCAAACAGAGGCGTGATATTGACATCCAGCGTCGATTCGGACGGGCGCAAAATGTTTGCTTCCTTGAGCAGGACGGCAAGCTCCAAAATGTCGGACAGTCCGTCGGTCTTGGAAATTATGGAGGTGCGGATACACCCCGTACCGTAGCGCAGTTGCGCCGCGCGGGCGGCGTCGAAAATCGCCAGCTCCTTTGCGGTCTCGGCGCTATATTCTGCGTGGCGGGAAACGAGCAGGCGCGTGGTGGACAGTTCTTTAAGCAAGACTTCAATGCGCTTCGCTTCGTCTAATTTGAGATAGTTTGTACCGGGATCCGTAAATTCCAGAAGTTCGGCGACCACGCACTCATGCACAGCGGAGTTTTGGCGCAGATCAAGCGGCGCCAGTGTCCAGCCGAATACCCGTACCGCGCGTAGCAAGTCAGCTAGTCTGCCTTGCGCCAAAAGTTTTGAGCCGTTGCGTAAAAGCGACTGTTCGATAACGGTGAGATCGGCGATAAAATCTTCCGGCGTTGTGTAAGGCACCGCTTCCGTTTCGCTGAGGTAAGATGCTATGACGGGCGGTTTGCGTTTGAGCAGCGCCTCGTATGTCGCCGCGAGCCGCGCCTGAACGCCGGCAAGCGCCAGCCGATACGGTTCGTCCGCGCGGTGCGCGTCGCGGTCGGGCGACTCTTCTATCATTTTTTTCAATTCGGGCGCCATCTTGGGCGGCATCCCCGTGAGCGAAAGTTCCTGACGCAGGTATGATGTTTCCGTGATGTAAAAATTGAGGGCGCGTTCGGCATGGAGCGAGAGCGTTTTCGTCAGCACGTCGGCGTCTACAAACGGGTTGCCGTCGCGGTCGCCGCCTATCCAGCTTGCGACGTGCAAAAACGGCGGTAGCCCGCCCTCCTCGCAACCGACGGCGCGTTCTACGGAGGCGTAAAGCTTGGGCACGGCGGCAAAAAAAGTCGAGTCGAAGAACGTGAGTACGTTTTTCACCTCGTCGAGCACCGACAGTTTTGAACTGCGTAGCACGCGCGTCTGCCAAAGCGTGTGTATCTGCGTACGCAGGCCTGTTTCGATCTCTTCAAATTCCTCTTTCGTCTCGGCGAGCCTGTCGCGCCTGTTGAGCAGGGCGGCGATGGCGTTGAGAATCTCGTGAATTGAGCGGCGTTGCACCTCGGTAGGGTGCGCGGTCAATACCGGGGCGATGTAGGCGGTGCGGAAGAATTCTTTCAGCTGCGCCTCGTCGGATCCGTTGGCTCTGGCGCTCGCGATGCTCGCCTCCAAGCTGCCCTCGCACGCGTCAAAGCCCGCAACTTGGCGCGCGCGCCAGCGGCGGATGTGGTGATGATCCTCAACAATATTGGCAAGGGTGGAGAAAAAACCGGCGGCGCTTGCGACCTTGTTCATATCGTCGTCGGGAAGATCCCGCAGGATGGCCTCCGCCTCTACCTGCGCTGCGTCGTCCTTGTCGCGGTGGAAGCGGGCGAAGAGGCGCCGTAGCGTCTCCACCAAATCAAAAACCCGCTGCCCCTCCACCTCGCGGATCGTATCCCCCAACATCCTCCCGAAGAAACGGATATCCTCGTTCCGGATATCAATCGCGGCTTCTATCTCTGCCACAGAGTCTTCATTGTTTTCCAACAAATATAACATAACAGGCGGTCTCCGGCGTTTATATTAAGCCTCAAAATAGATCAAAAATCATTCCACGTGCTTCCGATACGCATTCATTAGCACAAAGAATCCGCACATAATATACGATATGGGAATATTAATACAAATAAAATATAGTAGTGGCTATGTAATTTAATTTTTTCCACTGCCGTTTCATAAGATTTTATCTAAGATTTTATCGTTTTTTTAAAAACCCCTTTTTTAAAAATGTGTCGCCTCAGACAGTATGCGCAGGGGGCTAATGTGACGGGGGGCGTTACGGGGGCGGAGCCCCTGTCACCAAAAAAGATTTTGACTTTACGGATCGACGGCTACATACTTCCACTCCCCGATATTTCTTTTCTCACTATCGAAATTCACTCCTACCTTAAATAACTTCTTCCCGCTTCCCGTCCACGGTAGCAGATATTCTTTCGTATCAATTTGCGCTAACGCTTCATCGGCCGTTTTGTCCATCTTAAACTCGAAGCAATATACAAAATCCTTCGTTTCAACAATGGTATCTATCCGCCCGTCCGCGATTCGTAATTCGGCGCGGCAGTTGAGACCGAATTGTTTGAATATCAAAAACGTAACGGTTTGAAAGTAGCTTTCCGTTTCTTTGATGATGTCATACGGAACCCCGGCCATGTATTGACGTATGGCTTCTATCGCTTCTTCGATTTCGCCATCTTCGAGGGCATCGGGCAACTTGAAGATTATCGCGCGTGATCTGTCTTCCGAGACTTGCAGATATTGCCGGAGCAATGATTTCATGAAAGACGAGCGTACTTCTATGTTTGGGAAATCGAGGGTGAAGCGGTTTCTGTTATCGTTGTAGTCTGTTATTGTCAGGTACCCGCTTTGATACAACACCGGCTCGGCTTTCATGTGTTCGACATCGTATTTGCAAAATTCCTCAAATCCGACCAGCATCTTGCTCAGATTGGCAATGTTGATTTTTTGTTCGGTGATTAGTTTCACTAAAAAGTCGGGCGTACCGGTTTCGTACCAGTATGGGTCGAATTTCCCGCCTTTCTTAAAGTGGCTGAGCAAGCCGAAAGGATTATATACTTTAAGCAATTTTTCTGAAAACCGATAACCGTCATAGTACAGGCGCAGATTTTCCATGTATTCTTCCCTGTTTCTGCCCGTTTCTTCCAAAATATTGTCTATCACAGGGATGAGATCTCGTTCTAATTCCTCTTGCGTGATACCGCAGATATCCGCGTAGGAGGGATCAAGAGTCAGGTCGTCCAAATGGTTCAAGTCGGAAAATATACTCACTTTGGAAAATTTGGTCACTCCGGTCAGCAGCAAAAAACGCAAATGTTCATCGGAGGATTTCAAGACGCCGTAAAACCCTCTCAACTCATCCCGCATAGCGTCACGCAATGTTTTGTCTGCCGTCATGTTATCTAAAAGCGGCTTATCGTATTCGTCAATGATTACTACGACTCTTTTCTCAAATAGATTGCACATATCCATAATAAGATTGGAGAACCGCAAAGAAACGAACGGCCCACGCACTTCCAAACCGTTACGCCGGGCAATGTTATCAAGCGCGTCGTCTAATACGGATATGAGATAATTCGGGTCTTTATTGGTGAAATTTGCCACATTCAAACTCAACTTAATCACCGGATGCTTCTCCCACCCCCAATCAAGCGAGTTAATAGCAAGCGCAGGCCGCCCGGCGATCTCGCCAAACAGCTCTCGACGCCCCGTAAAAATAGCCTCCAACGTAGAACACAGAAGTGACTTGCCGAAACGCCGAGGACGAGAAAGAAAGAACGAGGCGCCGGAACCGGTTATCAATTCGTGGATACGCGCGGTTTTGTCCACATAAACAAAACCGTCCTCACGGATCCTTGCGAAATCCTGAATGCCTATGGGAAGTAACTGTTTCATGGTGAAAAAATAATATACATCAACGAGTAAAGTCAAATATAGAAGAATTATCATCGTGTATATTATCGACAAAAATTGCCTGCCATATATGCTGTCGCAAAAAAATAATAATTACTGTAACACAAAGATATATATTGTAGTCTAATATATAGTTACCCGAATATCCGGAGTCTGTGAACCTGTTAAATTTTGTCGATGTGATGGTAGCAGGTCCGTGTTTATGAATCGGTAATACCAGTGATGTTGACCATATTCACATTAACAATTGCGGCGATCGCAACGAAATGGGGGTTTTTATGGGCAGGAAATTTAGAATTATGACATTGTCGGCGGCAATATTATCGCTATTTTGCTTGTCGGTCTACGCGCAGGTCGGGATGGCCGGAAGGAGCGGCAGTTCACGCGGCGGCGACGCCGTCGCCGCGTATGTTTTTGGCGCGGAAACCTCGGCGAACGCCGAAGCGTTGGCCGAAGCCGTCGTCGACAACCTTGTGAGAAGCCGCAACTATTCCGCGCCCCGTCGCGGCGCGCGCGAGTTTTTCAGAGAAGCCGACAGAGCGCAAGCGCGCAACCGCAACCGGCTTTTAGAGGACAGAGACTTCTGCCGGATCGGTTCCGACTTTGGCGTGCAGTATTTGTGTATTGTCGACATTGAAAGAGCCGGGCGCGGCAACAGCGTTTGGGCGCGCGTAATCGACCTTGGCAACTGCCGGGTAATCGCAACCGCCGAATACACCGGACTTATCCGCAACACGAGAGAGATACAGACCGCCGCCAACTCGCTTACGGACGAACTTCTGCGCAGACGCATAGGCAGCAGGTCGACCGGCGCCGGTATCGGTGTCGCACCTGCCCAGCAATCATCGCATAACGATGGGCGGTCGAGGCAGGGACAGGCGGCGGTAGGCGTAGGGCAGGGGCAAACGGCAAGTACGCCAAACAGGCCGACCACCCCGCCATCGGCACAGGCATCGACGCCAACGCCGGTACAAGCGCCAACTCCGGCATCGGTACCTGAGCCAACGCCGACAGCAACCCCTGCAGCGCCGGTAGCGACACCGCCGCCGCCAAGCGCTGAAGACAGGCTTCGCGGGGATAGAGACGCGATGTTTGAGCGTCTGGACGCGCAGTTGGCGCAACAGGCGGGCGGGGGTGGGGGCAGCGGAACTTTTACCGACTCGCGCGACGCTCAAACTTATCGTGTAGTGAGGATAGGTGATTTGATGTGGATGGCTCAGAATCTTAACTACATGGCAGTCAATATGTCCTGTTATGACAATGATCCTTCCAACTGCGCAAAGTATGGATTTCTATATACTTGGGACGCGGCTATGACGGCTTGTCCGGCCGGTTGGCGTTTGCCTACCTGTGAAGACTGGGCTAATTTAACTCAGGCTGCCGGTGGTGAGGGAGTGGCCGGTAGCAGGCTTAGATCAACAACGGACTGGGTTCCCTTCGAAGATGGGTTTATTCTCGGTACAGACGGCTTTGGTTTTTCGGCGTTGCCCGGTGGCTACCTCGGCATTGATGGCGCTTTCTGGAATGTCGGCGCGTATGGCAGCTGGTGGAGCGCCACGGCGAACGATGCGTCTCGCGCTTGGCAGCGCACCATGCTCTCGAACGACAACGGCGTGTACAGATACGATTGGGACAAGAATAGCGGCCTTTCGGTGCGTTGTGTCCGGTAAATAGTAAATTGTGTTTGGCTTTGTTTTTTGGTGACGGGGCTCTGCCCCGTAACGCCCCGATATTGCGGTCCCCCATAAGCGGCGACCGCTTACGGGGGACATGTGGGCGTTACGGGAGATAGGTTATGCTCGAAGTGAAAGATTTTGATTTAAAAGACTTTATATAGAGGATGCGCGATGTTAAAAAAGATGTTGACAGCAATGTTAGCCATTTTTACAACGATGGCGGTCGCGACAGATTTTGAAGATGACGGAGAGGGATTCACCAATGCAAGAAGGGTTGTAGGCCTAGTGTTAGTAGTGGAATTTCAGGACATGAAAGCGATACATACGCTGGATGAAGTACGTGATTTTTTCAACAGACCGGGCGGTATTGAGGGCAGTAATTCTTCAGGTTCTATTCGCGATTATTTTTATGGTATTTCAAATGGGCACATGGAATATACCAACATTGTAGTTCCGGTTATCGTTACTTTGCCCCACGACAGAGCGCATTACAACAGAGCCGGAAATAGTATAAGCGCTAATGCAAACGTAATTATTACGGACGCGCTAAATATATTGAACGAAATGAACATTGACTTGGATTTAAGCGAACTTACCTTAAACCCTTCTAACGGACGGGCGCTTGCGTTTAATATATTTTACGCCGGTGGTTCGCTTAGCAGAATCCTCAATCACGCCGGCAGTTACAGAGGCGGAGTCACACTAAACGGTGTTGAATTCGGAAGATACCAAATATCAAACATGGGAACTAACAAAAACCTGAGCGCCCGCCTTGCGTTAGTCGTACACGAAAACGGACATTCGTTGATGGGGTGGCCTCATTCGTTGCTACGGAATCGGTATGCGGAAGAGAACATACGCGCTATATGGTGCATCATGTCCGCTTCGTATGGGAATGCTTTTCCCCAACAGGTCAACGCATATTTCAGGCATTTGCCCGGATGGATTGATGTAGTCGATATCACAAATGCTACGCCCGGAACAGAATTTAGTATGGAATCGAATAGCCATAAGGCCTTTGTATATTGGAGAAATGACCGAGAGGGTTACTTTATTGAGGCGCGCAGGCGGGTTAAACCCTACAACCATCTCTTTCCCACAGGCGGGCTTGCAATATGGCATATCCATAAAGACGGCAGAGAGGGTCACGATTTTCCACGTGTAGCGCTTGTGCAGGCAGACGGAAGAAACGACCTTGAAAATCGCGTAAACACAGGCGATACCACCGACCTTTTCCGTTTAGGTGTTAATACCGAATTCAACAGTTCAACAACCCCTGCCGCTATTTACCATGACGGAACGCCATCCGGTATAAGTCTCACCAATATAAGCGACACCGGCGCGGTGATGACTTTCATGATTGGAAAACCTCATGGACCTACCGATCCGCTCTACAAATTCTACAGCCGGATGGGGTCTTATTCTACAGCGCGCGGGCATTTCGAAATTGAGGTCAGTCAGAACTTAACACTAAATCGGCGTTTGATTATCAATACTCCCGTAGCGGCAGGTACAACGCTTACCATCCGCAGTGCGAATCCATCTGCGCCTGCCGTTCTCACGCGCGGCATAGAAGGCGATTTATTCACTGTGCCAAACAGTGCGACGCTCATTTTGGAAAACATCATTATTGACGGCGGAGGCAACGGCGATTTTACCGAAACCGGCGGCGGAACGCTTGTAAGAGTTAATACCGGCGGAACGTTTATTATGAACACCGGCGCAGTTTTGCGCAACAATGTAAATACCGGCGATGGCGGCGGCGTGCATGTTCGAAACGGCGCTACATTTACCATGAACGGCGGTGAAATTAGTAGCAACACCGCTAATAATCACGGTGGTGGCGTGTTTGCAACGGGCGTTGGTAGTGTACTCAATATGATTGGTGGCAAAATCAGCAGCAACAGAGCCGGGGCTGAAGGTGGCGGTGTGCGTA
>JAITUP010000147.1 GCA_031286265.1 Chitinispirillales bacterium
GGAGTACATATCAGTCTCGTACATCCTCCTGCTCCTGAGACGAGCGCGTTCGTGTTCGTCTTGGCTTATTTCCATAAGCAGAGTAGCGGCCATACCTATCTCCTTGTTTTGGTTGATAATTTGAGATATTCTTTCGCGGTGGTTAAACATTTGCTCAAGCTACCCCCCATTCCACGATATTCCGTGCTTCCCGGCTGAAAATGACGCCTGTTTTCACCAATTTTTTCCCGCTGTCGGCATAGATTAGCGCGTAGTCCTTGTCTTCTATTTGCCAGAGGGCGTCTTCGACGGGTTTGTCTACTTTAAATTCCAGAATGTAGATATAATCCCCCGCGAATATAACGCTGTCCATCCGTCCGTTTGCGGTGTGAGCTTCGTTTACGCATACAAGTCCGAGCATGTTGATTATGTTGGAAACGGCGAACTCAAAGTAGTATTCGGTGATTTTGCTGCTTAGTGAATAGTCTACCCTTTGCAGGTACGTTTTAAGCAAGTTCATAAAATCGTCGATTTTCCCATTGAGTAGAAAGCGGACGAGGCGTGCGGAGACGGAGGTTTTTAGCGTTTCTTCCGCTTCACAATAGTTATGCGACAAAAATTCGGCGAAATTCTTGCGGATTTCAACGTTAGGATAGTTTAATTTGTAGAGTTTTGTCTCTTCGTCATAGCCTGTAATAGTCAGATAGCCGGCTTGATAAAGAAGCGGGAAAAGCGTTATTGTATTTTCTCTGTAATCACCAAACTTTCCAGCCTCCATTTGGGCTTCTTCTATTTCTACGGCATTTACTTTCCTGGCTTCAAGATATTTAAGCACAAACGACGGTACGCCGGTCAAGCTCCAGTAGGGGTTAAATTCGGCTGAATCGGTGAAATGGTTGAGCAGGCCGTAGGTGTTGTATACAGATGTTTTTTCTTTTGTGAAGCAATAACCGTTGTAATATTCTCTTAGCTTATATAGATAATTTTCTTTTCCACCGTATTTAGGCGCGTATTTTTCAATTTCAGGCGCGAAATTTTCTTCAAGTTCCTCCTGCGTTACCCCGCAAATATCGCAAAAATCAGGCATCATGGAAATATCTTTAGGCTGATTCATCCCTGAAAACAAGCTTACTTGCGTGAATTTTGTAACGCCGGTGATGAACGCAAAGCGTAAAAATTTCTCATTTTGCTTGATAACGGCGTAAAATCCTCTCAATTCTTCGCGTAACCTTGCGTTGGGGTCTGTCTGATTTATCGTGTTTAAAAGGGGGCTGTCATATTCATCAATTATCACGACGACCGGCCCCATTTTTTGGAAAAGCTCTGCTATAACATGGATGAATTTGCCGGAGATTGTGTCGTTTTTTTGTGTGGGTATGTCGTAATTGTTGCAAATACGGTCTAATTGGCTACTTAGCGTGCCGATTAATCTTTCAAGGCCGTTTTCGGTATAGTTTTCGGCGCTTAAATCGAGATAAATAATCGGATGCGGGTTCCATTGCCAGTCGGTTTTGGATACCGCGAGCCCTTCAAAAAGTTCCTTCTCGCCGCGAAACATGGATTCTATCGTCGAACAAAGGAGCGATTTGCCAAAACGCCGTGGACGGGCCAAAAACACTGCCTTATAGCGACGCGCCTCCGCCATTTCGTAAATATGCATCGTTTTGTCGACATATACGTCGTACTCATTGCGAAGTTCGCTAAACACCTGAACCCCGCCGATCGGCAATCTCCGTCTACTCAAAACGCCCTCCTTGAGGCCTTTTACGCCTCACCGACAATATACTATCCGCCAAAACTATCACTGAAATAAAAAAATGAGAATAATATTATTGACATGCCTCGCCCCATATATTAAATTGTATAGATTGAATATGTGGGGGGTGTGATTATGAGCCTGTTTGAAACCAAGTGTCCGCAATGTAAGGGAACCTTGTGGATCGATCCGTCGTCGTTGAAAATTGTGGATCACAGACCGGCGGATCGCGAGAAGGCGGATTTGCAGAAATTTTTGGAAGACTCCAAGAAAGACAAGGGGTGGGATGACAAGATGAAGAAGGCTTTTGAGGAGGAAGCGAGGCGCAAGGCCGAGATTGAGGAGAAGTTTAAGCAGGCGGCGAAAGAAAATCAGAACTTTAACTATAACAATGATGCTTCATCGGCGGGGCTCAAGTCACCGTTTGACTGGGACTGACAGGTCTGCCGGAGGGAGGGAAAATGAGGAAGATTGTGGCTTTATTAGGCCTTACGTTGTGTTTGTCGGCCGGTTGCGGGAAAACTTCAGAGGCAGCGAAAGCGCAGCATGAGTTGGGCGACGGGTTGTTTGCGGAAATTGAAACGAACAAGGGTACCATCATGGTGCAGCTCGAGTTCGAGAAAGCGCCGCTGACGGTTGCGAGTTTTGTGGGGTTGGCGGAGGGAACCATCAGGCACAATAGGGGAGAGGGCGTCCGTTTTTTCGACGGAATAACCTTCCATAGAGTGGTGCCGGACTTCGTCATTCAGGGCGGCGACCCCACCGGAAGCGGATCAGGCGGGCCCGGATACAGGTTCGCGGACGAAATTCATCCAGACCTGAAACACGTTTCCGAAGGAATTTTGTCGATGGCAAACGCCGGGCCGGCGACAAACGGCAGCCAGTTTTTCATAACGCTATCGGCAACGCCGCACCTCGATGGCCGCCATGCCGTATTCGGTAGGGTAGTGAAGGGAATGGACGTCGTGAAAGATATTGGCGTGGGCGACGTTATGAACAGGGTCAGTATCATAAGATCGGGCGAGAGCGCGGAAGAGTTCAAGGCCGATCAGCAAGCGTTTGAATCTTATGGGCGGCAATTCGCCGAAAGGGAAGAAATGAAATTTATCGAAGAGCAGAAGAAAATCGTTGAAGAAAGATACGCCGAAATGGAAAAGATGGAAAGCGGCGTCATGTACAAGGTAGACGCGTCCGGAAGCGGTGAAAAGCCACAACAGGGCCAAACGGTCAGCGTTCACTACACCGGGACGCTTTTGGACGGGAGCAAATTCGATTCCTCGAGAGACAGGGATCAGGCGTTTGATTTTCGGGTAGGCGTAGGGATGGTCATTCCCGGATGGGATCAATCCGTTTTGGATATGCGGGTAGGGGAGCGGCGGACGGTGGTGCTGCCGCCGGATATGGGATACGGATCGCGCGGCGCGGGCGGTGTGATACCGCCTAACGCATATTTGGTTTTTGATATTGAATTGTTGGAAATCAAGTAAGGCATTGTAAAAGTATGAACATCAGTAAAACGATGATCCCGAGTGATTGTCAGAACACGAGTTGCAAAGAGTTTGCGACGTGTTGCTTCGTGGCTACCGAGGTGGTCAAGGTAGTCGATACCGACGACATTCACCTGATGTTCGTAGGTCAAGGCGCGGGACGGGATGAGGATATCAATATGAATCCTAAAAACGTCCTGCGCCAGCCGTTCATCGGCAAGGCAGGGGCATATCTGCGCAACATGATAAAATTTCTGTGGGATGAGGGAATCCTGTTCAATGTGGCGATAAGCAATTCGGTGCGTTTTCACCCGTTGGATGCCAACCGAAAAGACAGAGCCCCAACCCAGGAAGAGCTTGATAATTGTATACCAATATTAAACAGAGACATCGACACGCTCAAGCCTAAAATATTGATTCCGTTGGGAATGTCTACGACTAGCGCGCTGGCGCCTCATGCCGTCGGCGCGACCATGGGAAAAATTGTCGGCACCTCGAATATCTACAGAGAAATCAAAACAATACCGCTGTATCACCCCAGTTTTTTGACGCGCTGTTACGGTAAATTTTTCGCGAATCAACAGGGCGAATATCATGTAAGATGCCTTAATGTGTTGAAAAATTGCGTATTAGAGCAGTTGAATGTTGAATAATCATCAGACATTAGTATGATGATATAAAAGGGGCCTTTTTGATGAATTTACGAAAAAATCGTGAAGGGGTGTATCTTTTTTTAGCACAGATTGTCGTTTTGGCGCTGGGGATAATGATATTGTACAGTAAGCCGCATGTTAGCGATTCCGGTTGGATAGTAATTCTGGTCGCCGCCATATTCAGTATCGCCTTAGTGGGAGGTTATGTTTTGATCTCAAAGGTATACACCCACTCATCCTCCCGCATGCGGGAAATCAATAATCGTATGATGCTCATGATGGACGCGGCTCCGGTAGGTTTTAACTTTTGGATGAAGGGCAACGACGGCAAGCCGCGGAATATCAACACCAACGAAACGACGGTGAGGTTGTTTGACCTGTCGAGCAAGCAAGAATATCTTGATAAATTTCACCTGCTTTCGCCTGAACTCCAGCCTGACGGAATACCTTCCGAGGTGAAAGCTATTGATCTCGTAAATCAAGCTTTTAGGGAAGGTTATTGCCGTTTTGAGTGGTTGCACCATAAGTTTACCGGCGAACTGATACCGTGCGAGGTGACCCTTGTCCGCACTTCGTACAAGGGCGGCTACATCGTTTTAGGATACACGAGAGATTTACGGGAGCAAAAGGCGCACCTTGCGGAAATGGAGCAAAATCGGAAAGAATTGCGTAAGGCGCGCGATGCGGCTCAGACGGCAAATTTGGCTAAATCAGCATTTTTAGCCAACATGAGCCACGAAATCAGAACGCCCATGAACAGCATAATAGGGTTTTCGGAACTCGCGTTAGACGACGACATTTCCCCAAAAACCAAGGAACATTTAAGCAAAATTTCGGAGAGCGCGGAGTGGCTGCTCGTTATCATCAACGATATTTTGGACATTTCAAAGATTGAATCCGGCAAGATGGAATTGGAGCGCGTTCCCTTCGATCTGCATGATGTTTTCGAGCGCTGCCGGACACTGATCCTGCCGAAAACCGAAGAAAAAGGACTTTCGCTGCATTTCTATGCCGAACCGTCCGCAGGGAAGCTGCTCGGAGACCCGATAAGGCTACATCAGGCGCTCTTGAATCTGCTTTCCAACGCGGTTAAATTTACAAATTCCGGCATAATCAAGCTCTCGGCTGTTCCTAAAGATAACGCCGACGACAGTAATAGAACAACGATACGTTTTGAAATAAAAGACAGCGGCATCGGCATGACCACAGAGCAGGTGGATAAAATATTTGAGTCGTTTATGCAGGCGGATATTAGCGTTACACGCAAATATGGCGGTACCGGATTGGGGCTTACGATAACGAAAAATCTCATAAAAATGATGGGCGGTGAACTCACGGTAGAGAGTGTGCCCCGTATCGGCACCAAATTTAGCTTTGAACTGACATTTGACATCATCGCCGCAGCCAATGAACATGTACAGGTTGGTAAGGCCGCGCTCCAAAATATTGAAAAGCCCTATCTTAGAGGCGAGGTCTTAGTTTGCGAAGACAACAAAATGAATCAAGTTTTAGTTCGTAAGCACCTCGAAAGAGTCGGGTTGAAAATCATTATGACGGAAAACGGCAAGGAAGCGGTAGATATAGTCGAGAAACGCATGCAAAACAACGTGAAACCGTTCGGCTTAATACTTATGGACATACACATGCCCGTCATGAACGGTCTGGAAGCCGCGGCCAAGATTATCGAATTAGGCGTTCCGACACCCATAGTGGCGCTGACCGCGAACATAATGTCCAGTGATTTGGAACTTTACGGGCAAAGCGGGATGGCCGGTCACTTAGGAAAACCGTTCACATCGCAGGAACTGTGGCGGTGTTTGATGAAGTATTTCAAAAATGACGGCCCTAATTCCCATCCGCCTGCATAAACCGCTTCTGTTCCACTTTCCGCGTTTTTTCGTCTTTCTGCATTTTCTTGCGGTAGTAGGCGGCTTGCGCGGCAAATTCAGCCACATTTTTTATGAATATTTTACCGTCTAATATCCCTAAATACTTACTTTGTAATAATTTACCCACAAGCAGGCTAATCTCACCCTCGTCTCGCGAAAGACCCACCATCATGATGGTTAGCTCGTTAGTCCCAAAATCAAACGAGTAAGCCTGCGAGCTGTCGAGGGAGACTTGTTTTTTTTCGAGATTTATGAGCAGCATATCATGCATGCGTCCCACAGGATCGGCTATCAGAGTATTGGACAACTTTTTGTAAATATACCAAATACGTTCCGCCAACTGAGTAGTTATGCGAGCAATCAGTACGGGCTGGGTTTTTATCATTTGCTCAAAACTGTCCCGGCTCAGCGCCCTTAGCTGGCAGTTTTCGTATGCAATCGCGCTTGCTGTGCGCGGACTGGCGTCCATTAGGGCCATTTCGCCAAAGATGTCTCCGGGTTGCAGTATCGCGAGCAGTATCTCACCGCCTTCCGCCGCCGCCTTGGCTATTTTTACCGCGCCGCTTTTTATTATAAAAAGCTCGTCTCCGGGTTCGCCTTCCGGGAAAATCACGGCGTTTTTAAGGTAGGTTCTCTCGAGGGTGTTGTCGGTGAAAGCTATTTCAGGCATTTTCGCGTCATAGCCGGTGATATCAATTTTCTTGTCGCCCTTCTGTTTCCCGGCCAAGACCTCGTTGAGGTATCGTAATCGTTTTGAAAGCTGAAGCACTATCTTTACCGCCACCGTGGTATTGCTTTGGATAAGCTGGCAAAATTGATCCTTGCGCACCGATATCAGTTTAACATAGGTCAGCGCCCGCGCGGCGTCGATATGGCTGCGGCCTAACATGGCCGAGACGATGCCGAACAAATCGCCGGGCCCCAAGATGCCGCTGCTGCCGGGCGGCTCCGCGTATACGACCTGTATCTCTTTGGAAATGCGTACTTTCCCCTCGAGAATAATATAAAAACATCCGGTAGAATCCTTCTCGCCCTCTATAAAAATGTAGGCGTCTTTGTGGAATTCGACAATGGCAGGGTTAAATTGTTCACCCATGATTTTTCCTCTACGGTTTTGAGTTTCTATAGTCAGGGCGTTACGGGGCAGAGCCCCGTCCCCAAAATAAAAAAACAACCCTGGACAGTTAACGCACCCCCACAATCACAGACACCCGCTCCCGATTTCCATCCAATGTGGTAATCATACCACGCACCAAATACGTCCCCTCCGATACCAAGCGACCGCGGATGTCGGTCAAATCCCATGTGCCGACAATGCGGTGGGATTCGGTGGATGTGGCAGTTGTAAGGGCGGGTTTAAAACCCGCCCCTACGTCAGATATCGTTACCCTATTGACAACATTACCAGACGCGTCAAAAATTGTCAATGCTGTGTTATTAATACGCCTGCCGTTCCAATAAAAATTCATCTTACCCGATAACTTGCTAATCGGATTCGGGCCCGCTATAAGTTCACCGGACGATATGACGACCGGGGCGATTACGGATGCCTCTTCGCTGTTGCCGGACTGCGGGATTTCACGGTTGGAGACGGCTATGGAAACGTATTCGCTTATAGGCCTGATGCACTCAAATAAACTTCCCCATTCAGAGTCACGGTAAGCGGCGACGCTCCCTTCCGGGACATATGCGCAAACATTTGAAAAAAAGTCGGCGGCATTATAATCGTCGCTATCGCTCCAAAAAATAGAACACGGAATCGGTGATAAAGCGATAATGGAAGTCAAACTGCCAGCCGTGTTAAGCGTATTGTATGACCCCGGCGACCCTGGCTGCCCTGGCCGTGGGCCTTCTATCCGTATCACAGAGTTTGGAATGGTTAAAGTAGCAAGGTTGGCGACGCCGTCAAACGCGCCAAATTCAACCAATACTACATCGTCGGGAACGGCATAAGACGTATTTGTTTTGCTCGCGGGATAATGAATTAATGTGAACTCGCCTAACGTGAACTCACCTCCGCTGTCGTCCCCATCGCGGAACAGTACGCCGTCAACCGAACGGTAGCGGGTGTTATCATTATCTACATCTATAGATGCCAGGCTGTAGCACCCGGCAAACGCGTTCCATCCGATATGCTCCACGCTGGCGCCGATGGTAATGGAAGCAAGGGCTGTGTTACCCGCAAACGCCGCGGGTTCGATATCCGTCACACTATTGGGAATGGCTATGGAAGTGAGGCCGCTGCCCGCAAATGCTTCGCTCCCTATTGACACCACACTATTGGGAATTGTAATCGAAGTGAGACTGGCGGTACCGGTAAACGCGTTCCATCCAATATCTACCACATTGGCGCCAATAGTGACGGAGGCGAGATCGACGGCGTCTTGAAACACGCCGGATGCAATTGACGTCACGCCGGCCGGAATTGTCACAGAAGTGAGCCCGCTACCCGCAAACGCGGAGGCGCCGATTTCTGTCACACTATTGGGAATATCTACAGTAGTAAGGGCTGCGCAACCCGCAAACGCATAGCCGCCGATTTCCGTCGCGCCGCTGGGAATAGTTACGGAAGTCAGGTTGGAGCAATTCAAAAACGCGTTACCATAAATTGATGTTACGTCGGCGGGAATATTATAAGACGTGGCGGGCCTGTTCGCTGGATAGTGTATCAGGGCGCTCATATTTTTGTAGAATAATACACCGTCAACAGAAGCGTATTCAGGATTGCCGGACCCAACATTTATGGCGGTTAAAGCATTGCAACCCTCAAACACGCCGCCGCTAATAATTTGCACGCTGTCGGGAATAGTTACCGAAGTAAGAGCGGTATTTTCAAACGCGCTAGCGCCGATAAATATCACGTTATCGCCAATGGTTACGGAAGCAAGATTTGCGCAACCGCTAAACACGTGGTTGAAGATATTCCGCACGCTATTAGGGATGGTTACGGAAGTCAAGCTGGAACAATTTTGAAACGCGTTGGCCATTATAAGTATCAGGCTGTTGGGAAGGGTTACGGAAGTCAGGCTAACGAAATCACGAAACGCGTGCCCGCCGATAGCTGTTACCCCGTCCTCAATAACCACACTTGTAATGGTTTCACGAATATTTTCCCAGGGGAAAGCGGCGCCTGACATCATCCCGCCCTCTCCGCTAATAGTAAGCGTTCCCTCGCTCAGTGTCGCGGTAACACTGGCGCTGCCGTCAACTCCGATATTCCACGGGCCTTGAGCCTGCGCTGGGTCTGCAAAGCAAATTATTGTGATTGCTGTTGCTATTATAACTGATTTCATGTAATTTTTTGCTGTCATTTTTTTGCTCCTTATGGCAATTAAAAGTGTTTTTAAAAAATCAAATTCAAAACATTAAAATCAATAAAATCTTAAAATCAAAATCTTTAAATTCATTTGGGGACAGGGGCTCCGCCCCCGTAACGCCCCCACGTTAAAACCGACCTACGCTAAAACCCATACCCTAAAACCGTACGGGCGGGTGTAATGCTAAAATCAAAAGCACCACCAAGGCACCCCGGAGGGGTTATCGGTAGAAAACATCCCACACACAAGCCCCCCTCGCACCCTTTTCGGGGTGCCTAAAATCAACATCAAAACATGGGCGAACACATGGGTTCGCCCCTACACGTCAAAACCGCTTTGGTTTTGACTTTAACATTTATACCCCGATAGTATGCCCGCATGTCCCCCGTAAAAGTTCATCTTTTACGGGGGACCGTAGGGGGGCTTATGTATCGGGGCGTTACGGGGCAGAGCCCCGTCCCCAAAATAAAAACCTTAGAGTTCTTATCGAACGCCAATCAGTACAGACACCCGCTCCCGATTCCCACCCAATGTGGTAATCATCCCACGCACCAAATACGTACCCTCTGATACTATACGGCCACGATCATCGGTCAAATCCCACGAACCAACAACACGCCTACTATTATTGTCATTAATGTCCTTAATACCCACTCGGCCAACAACATTCCCTGACGCGTCAAAAACCGTCAACACACCATCATTAACACGCCTGCCGTTCCAATAGAAATTCATTATACCCGATAACCTGCTAACCGGATTCGGGCCTACAGTAAATTCGCCGGACGATATTATTACCGGAGCGATTACTGACGCCTCTTCGCTACCGCCGGGTCGCGGGATTTCGCGGTCGGAAGTGGCTATGGAGACGTATTCACTTACGGGCTTGATACATTCAAAACGCCCCCAATCGCTGTCACGGTAAATCTCAACGGTTCCTTCCGGGACATAGATGCAAACGGTCGAAAAAAAGACGGTGTAGTCATACTCTTCATTCCAACCCCAACCCATACCGGGCGGGGTAGGCGATAAAAGGATAATGGAGGCCAGACTGCCAACTTTGCCAAAACTTCCCGACATTCCGGGCTGTGAATCTCCTACATGTGCCACAGAACTTGGGACGGTCAAGGTACTAAGGTTGACAACACCGTCAAACGCGCCGTCTTCGATTCCTGTCACACCGTCGGGAATGGTATAAGATGTGTTTGCCTTGCTTGCGGGATAAAGAACTAACCATCCTTCTTCGTCTCCACCATCAATTTCATCGCGGACGCGGAACAATACGCCGTCAATTGAACTGTAGCGGATGTTGGCATGGTCTACGTCTACGGAAGTCAGGTTGTAACATCCGGCAAACGCATTCCATCCGATATGTACCACATCGGCGCCGATGCTGAGGGAAGTGAGGCCGCTGCCCGCAAACGCGTGGTTTTCGATTCCTGTCACACCATTGGGGATGGTAACGGAAGCGAGGCCGGTGGTACCAGCAAATGAGTAAGGCCCAACATGCTCTACGCTGCTTGGAATAGTTACCGAAGCGAGAGCGGCGGCGTCTTGAAACGTATGTGATTTGATTGATGTCATGCCGTTTGGAATGGTTACCGAAGTGAGGCCGGTATTAGAAAACGCTCCCATTCCGATATCGGTTACGCTATTGGGGATAGTTACGGAAGTGAGAGCGGCGCAACCCGCAAACGCATAGTCGCCAATCTCTGTCACGCCGTCGGGGATGATTACGGAGGTCAGGTTGGAGCAACCTGCAAACGCGTTATTTTCGATTGATGTTACACCGTTGGGAATAGTGTAAGACGTAGCGGGCTTGTTTGCCGGATAATGTAGCAGAATATCCGCATGTTTCCGGAATAACACACCGTCAACCGAATAGTAAAGGGAGTTATCCGGTTCTACATTTATGGCGGTTAGGGCATCGCAAGCCCCAAACGCGTTGTCGTGGATAATGGCTACGCCTTGGGGAATGTTTATGGAGGTGAGAGCGGTACTTTGAAACGCGCTGATACCAATCATCGCCACGCTATCCCCAATGGTTACGGAAGCTAAATTTGCGCAATCCGCAAACGCGCGGATGCCAATTGTCCATACGTTATTGGGAATAGTTACGGAGGTCAGGCTGGAACAGTGCGCAAACGAGTGGTCTCCGATATCCCGTACGCTGTTGCCAATGGTTACGGAAACCAAATTGACAAAACCGTTAAACGCGGCCACGCCAATACCTGTCACCCCATCTTCAATAATCACACTCGTAATGGCCTCACGCATATTTTCCCAGGGAAAGGTTTCATGATTGGTTTGATTCATCATATTTCCCTCCCCGCTAACGGTAAGCGTCCCGCCGCTCAGCGTTGCGGTAACATTGGCGCCGTCAGCTCCGACATTCCACGGCCCCTGCGCCTGCGCCGTCCCCGCCCAGCAAACCACCGCGATAGCCGCCGCTCCAACTAGTCTCATGCAACTACTTACACCCATTTTACTACTCCTTTTGTTGAATTGTTGATAATATTCTAATTATTGCGCCCTAAAGGTCCTACTATAGTTAAATCCCTATGGCAATTAAAAGTGTTACTTTTTTTTGCTCTGTATGTAAAATAATTATCCGGCAAGACAAAATAGCCGTTAATTTATATGTTTTTGTTTTGTGATTTGAGAAGCGCAAAATATGGCTAAGTTCCTATCTCCCATTCAACAATATTTCTCGATTCTCGGTTGAAAACCACTCCGACTTTCACAATTTTCTTTCCTTCTTTCGCGTAGACGAGCGCGTACTCTTTTCTTTTTATCTGCCTCAACGCGTTTTCGATTGGCTTGTCTACCTTAAATTCGAGGATGTATATATATTCCCCGGCGTGTATGACACTGTCCATCCTGCCGTTTGCGGTGTGAAC
>JAITUP010000033.1 GCA_031286265.1 Chitinispirillales bacterium
TTTAGCATTACACCCGACCGTAGGGTTTTAGGATACGGGTTTTAGCGTAATTCGGTTTTAAAATGGGGGCGTTACGGGGGCGGAGCCCCTGTCACCAAAAAAGAATTTGATTTTAAAGACTTTAAAGGTTTTGATTTTAACGTTGAGGTCAATTGTCGCCGGGTTAATAAGTCAAAGTCAAAACACTAAAAAACCTTTTTTAAAACCATTTTAAAAACCTGTTTTTTTAAAATCCCAATATTATATTATACGAGGAGGCTGCCATGTTCAACGCGATTAAAGTTAAAAACGATATCATACAGTGGATCCGGAATTATTTTGACGAAAATGGAAAAAACTGTAACGCCGTAATTGGGATCAGCGGCGGTAAAGACAGCACCGTCGCCGCCGCGCTTTGTGTAGAGGCGATAAGTTACGATAGGGTAGTAGGGATCTTGATGCCGTATGGAGAACAGCATGATATCGACACAGCGCAAGAAGTTATTGATACGCTTGGTATCAAACACTACCTTGTCAATATAAAACAATGCGTCGATACGCTGGCCGAATCCATCAACACAGTTGAACTAACACTAAGCAAACAGGCAATAATCAACACACCGGCCAGAATCAGAATGACGACATTATATGCCGTTGCCGCGACAATCGACGGGCGTGTCGTCAATACTTGCAACTTGAGCGAAGATTGGGTCGGATATGCCACAAAATACGGAGATAACGCTGGAGACTTCAGCCCGCTAGCGCGATTGACGGTAACAGAAATAAAGGCAATTGGAAACGCACTGGGACTACCGTCAAAATTCGTCGACAAAATACCGGAAGACGGTTTAACTGGGCTAACGGACGAAGAAAATTTAGGAATTTCATACGACGTACTCGATAAATATATCCGCGAAGGAATTTGTGACGATCCAACAATGAAAAACAAAATAGACACACTACACAAACAAGGCCTGCACAAATTAAAACCCATGCCTTGTTTTGAATTTTAACCCGCTCCAATAGCCGCAAACAACGCCGACGCCTTCTCCACCGTTTCCTGATATTCCCGCTCCGGTATCGATTCGGCCACTATCCCGGCGCCGGATTGGATCTGTGCTTTGCCGTTTTTGAGGAATATCGTTCTTATAGTGATACATGTATCCATGTTGCCGGAAAAATCGATATACCCAAGCGCTCCGCCGTATAACCCGCGGCGCGACGGCTCCAATTCGTCTATGATTTCCATAGCCCTGACCTTCGGCGCGCCGGTAAGGGTTCCCGCCGGGAAACACGCAAAGAGCGCGTCCAAGGCATCGCGCCCTCCGCGGAGTTTACCGGAAAGATCGGAAACTATATGAATCACGTGAGAATATTTTTCTATGCGCATTGCGTTATCAACTTTCACACTATCCGGTTCGCATACCTCACGAAGCTCATTTTTCCCAAGTTCAAGAAGCATGGTATGTTCATTGATTTCTTTGGGATCGTTTTTGAGTTCTTCAATCAGGCGCTCGTCTTCCGCCGCTGTTTCTCCGCGCCTGCGCGTTCCGGCTATCGGCCTGTTTTCGACTATATTATTTTCTACCCGCACCAGCATTTCAGGAGACGCGCCGATTATTTGCCTTTCGTCAAGCGACAAATAAAACATGTATGGCGACGGGTTGACAATTCGCAGCGATCTGTATAAATCAAACGGGTCGGCTTCAACATCAACACTGCCGCGTCTGGATAGCACAACTTGAGAAATTTCACCTGCCTTTATGTATTCCTTGCACTTATCGACTGCCGCTTCAAATTGCTCTTTTCCGAAATTGAAACTTTTTTCACCGGATGTTTTTATTGACAAACGGGAAGACACGATCGGCGTCTCCATAGTTTTTTCCATCGCGTCTATACGCGCGAGCGCGTTTTTGTATTGATTGTCGATGTCGTCTCGATCGTTATTATTGCTATCATTCAAAATTATGTTGGATATGAATAACAATTGATGCTTTTTATTGTCAAACACTATCAAGTCTCTGTAAAATCCAAAAAAAATATCGTCATCATCATTCTCCGTTTTTGGGTTTTTATCCGGGATGTTTTTTATGACTCTCACCGCGTCATAAGAAAAATATCCTACTGCCCCGCCGCAAAATCGAGGTATGTCTTTTACCGCGGCTTGCTTATATGTCGCGAGTATTTTCCGCAACGCGCTAATCGGGTCGCCGTCGCCGCAGTCTTTGCGCTCGCCGCCCACCGTTATCGTCCATTTTTTATCACGCACGGAAAAAATCATATATGGATTGGCGCCGATAAACGAATATCGCGCATAGCTGCCGTCACGCGGTACGCTTTCGAATAGAAAACTGTATGGCGCGTCGCGGCAAAGTTTCATCCAGGCCGATACTGGGGTTTCAGTATCGGCGATCGCCGTTTTGTATACGGGAATCACGTTGACGTCGCGGTATGACTTGATTTCTTCTAACGATGGGTAGGGCATAAAAATCTCCAAATATTTTTAATCTTTAATATTGAACCCAAATTTTTCATTAAGAGATAAATCTAGTTTAAAACCTTTTTAAAAAGCATCCTAATCCTAACGGAAAATTCGGGTTGAGGTATCGATTATAGTAGTTCACTTTAAAATGGCGGCCTACATTGCCCAACGACTGCACGTTATTCCGTGATGTCGTCGGGCGGTGCGACAGGGGCTCAAAGTTCCCTCTTTCAATCATAGTGCAGGGTGTACACTGTACACCCTCCCTCACTTCGAGCATAGCCTATCTCCCGTAACGCCCCCATTTTAAAACCGACTTACGCTAAAACCCGTATCCTAAAACCCTACGGTCGG
>JAITUP010000148.1 GCA_031286265.1 Chitinispirillales bacterium
ACTTTAGTCAACTGGCAGAAACGGCCTTTTTGGGGCGCTGGAGACCGTTTTTGAGCGACATTTGCCACAGTCGCAAGCATACAATATATAATTACAAATGATGTGATAGCCAAGATAATGTGTTCCATGATACCTTTGCTTCTCCGTACTTGTTTTAATTTTAAACATTCACACCTAACTCGCACCCGCGTGGGGCCTGTTGCAAAAGCCCGTCATTGCCTTACGGCGAGATAGGCTTTCGACTTCAAAACCCTCAACCCCAATATAATATCCGGCTTCTCAAAAATGCAAGAAAAAAATAATTTTACATCCAAACGCCCTCAACCAGCAGTTAATTAAAGTCAAAATCTTTTAAACCTTTTGGGGACAGGGGCTCCGCCCCCGTAACGCCCCCATTTTTAAACCGATTTACGCTAAAACCCGTATCCTAAAACCCTACGGTCGGGTGTAATGCTAAAGTCAAAACAAGTCGATGGTGTGGTTTTGTTTTTGATTTTAACATTTTTACCCCGATAGTATGCCCACATGTCCCCCGTAAGCGGTCGCCGCTTATGGGGGACCGCAGGGGGCCTATCGTATCGGGGCGTTACGGGGCAGAGCCCCGTCACCAAAAAACAAAGCAAAACTCAATAGATAGTTGAGGTTAATTGCCGCCGGGTTAATAAAGTCAAAACAAGTCGATGGTGTGGCTTTGTTTTTGATTTTAGCATTTTTACCCCGATAGTATGCCCACATGTCCCCCGTAAGCGGTCGCCGCTTATGGGGGACCGCAGGGGGACTATCGTATCGGGGCGTTACGGGGCAGAGCCCCGTCACCAAAAAACAAAGCAAAACTCAATAGATAATTGAAGTTAATTACCGCCGGGTTAATATAAGCCAATAGATCGCCGCGCTTCGCTCGCGATGACGTTGTTGCTGGCTTTTGAGAGCCCAACCACGTAAGAATGAACATCGCCCTTTCCGTTCAGACGAGCCTTTGTTGTCCCGAACTTTACGGAGCGGCATCAGAGGGATAGGCGACACATTTTTAAAAAAAAGGTTTTAAAAAAACGTCCTAATGGAAAATTCGGGATAACAACGTTTTGCCGGATATTATATTATGCGGTCAATAATATTGGAGAAAAGAGGAAAAAGGCCTTTATGGATATATGCAAACAACTCGTGACCGAGTTCAACTTGCGGGAGTTTCAGGTTCAGAATACGCTTGTTCTTTTTGACGAGGGGGCGACGGTTCCGTTTATTGCGCGATATCGCAAGGAGCGGACGGGGGAGCTGGATGAGATTCAGATTAGAGATTTAATGCAACGCTATGCCTACTATAAGGAATTGGACGAGCGGCGGGAGACGATACTCGAGAGTATCAGATCGCAGGAAAAGCTAACGCCGGAACTTGAGAAGCGGATAAACGAGACGCTTAGCAAAACGGAGCTTGAAGACTTATATTTACCCTACAAACCCAAAAGGGCCACACGAGCCACCAAGGCGAAAGATGCCGGGCTTGAACCGTTTGCGGACTGGATGTTTGAGCTTGAGGATGAAAAATGCGATGTGTTGGTTAAGGCCGCGGAATTTATTAATACGGAAAAGGGTGTCGACACACCGGAAAAAGCCGTTCAAGGCGCCAAGGATATTTTAGCCGAGCGGCTGTCTGATAACGCGGACATTCGCAAATGGATGCGCGAGCTTGCGACAGATGAGGGATTTATTGTCAGCGCCGTAAAGAAGGATTTTGAGGGACAGAAAAGTAAGTTTGAGATGTATTATGGCTTCCGTGAAAAAGCGGCCGCCATTCCATCCCACCGAGTTCTCGCGATGCTGCGCGGCGAGCGTGAAAAAGTGTTGCGGTTATCGCTCGAAATGCCGGAGGAAAGCGCCGTACAATATCTTGGCGGCAGGTTGATTCGATACCCTCAAAGCGCGTCGGCTCCCTATTTACGCGATGTTGCCGCAGACTCGTTTGATAGATTGCTGCAGCCGGCTACCGAAACGGAGATACGTAAGGAAATGCGGGATAGGGCTGATGATGAAGCCATCAAAGTTTTTGGTGAAAACTTGGAGGCGCTGCTGCTTGCCGCTCCCGCCGGACGCAAGTCAATTATTGGCGTTGACCCGGGTTTCAGAACGGGGTGTAAAATAGCCGTCATTGACGACACGGGAAAATTCATCGAAAGCGCTACAGTATATCCGCACGAACCGCAAAAAGATACGGGAAAAGCGCGATCGGTATTGCTTGCGCTGATACAACGGCATAATGTGCGGTTGGCAGCGGTCGGAAACGGTACGGCAAGCCGCGAGACCGATGAGTTTGTGCGGTCGGCGATCAAAGACATTTCTGCGGATCAGCGTCCGCTGTGTGTGGTAGTAAGCGAGGCCGGCGCAAGTGTTTATAGCGCGTCGGATGCGGCAATAAAAGAGTTTCCCGACCTTGACTTGACGGTAAGGGGGGCGATATCAATAGCGAGGCGTTTGCAGGATCCGCTTTCCGAACTTGTCAAGATTGATCCCAAGTCCATAGGCGTAGGCCAATATCAGCACGATGTCAACCAGGCGCGCCTGAAAGAATCGCTTGACGGAGTGGTAGAAAATAGTGTGAACCGTGTTGGCGTGGATGTTAATCTCGCCTCTGAGGAGTTGCTAAAATATGTTTCGGGATTGAACAGGCTTATTGCCGCGAAGATAGTTGATTACCGCAATGTAAATGGAGCGTTTTCGACTCGCAAGGACTTGATGAAAGTTTCCGGTCTCGGTGATAAGAAGTTTCAACTGTCCGCGGGATTTTTGAGAATACCCGGCGGCAAAAATCCGCTTGACAATTCTGCCGTTCACCCGGAGTCCTACGACATCGTCAGAAAAATGGCCGAACAACTGAAGACGACTATCAACGAATTGATAGGCAATACCGCGTTGCTGCGCAGTATCAATAAAAAAAATTTTGTTACTGACGATATAGGATTGCCGACAATCAACGACATCCTCGCCGAGCTCGAAAAACCGGGCCGCGACCCTCGCGCCGAGTTCAGCTATGCAAAATTTAATGACGATATTACCGAAATCGCTCATCTCAAAGAAGAAATGCTTTTAGAAGGTATAGTAACAAACGTCACCAACTTCGGAGCGTTTGTCGATATAGGAGTGCATCAAGACGGATTGGTCCATATCTCGGAATTATCCAATACATACGTTAGCGATCCGAAAACGGTCGTCAGAGCAGGACAGGTCGTCAGAGTGAGAGTATTGAAGATTGACGCCGATTTGAAGCGCGTCGCATTGTCAATGAAACTTGAGGGCGAAACCGGAGGAGCCGCGCCGTCGTCCCGCCCCCGCAAACCGGCCGCTCACGGCCAAAAACCGCAGCAACAAAATAAGCGGCAGCCGTCAATCCAATCCCTGAAAAATAAATTCGGCCAATCGGATAACACCGCCAAGCCGCCGTTAAAAACCGTCAGACCGGCAATCAATATCAGGAGATTGCTGCCGTAGAAAAATCTCATTTGATTTTAACCCGAAATATTCAAAGGAGGGTGAAAATGCGGAAAAAATTGATTAGTCGTCGTAAGATGCGCATAATTCTGATTTTTACGGCAGTGATAATCACTTATGTAATCGCCACGTGTAATTCAATATCCACAAAAACATACAGGTTAACCACGCCGCTGCTGAAAGAGCAAAGCAACATAAAAATCGTTTTGATTGCCGATTTGCACGGCACGATTCATGGGAAAGATCAGTCTGTACTTGTTAACAAAATAAGAAACGCCAATCCCGACTTAATCATATTGGCAGGCGACATTTACGACGGCTATAGCCAGGCGGACGGAACCCGTATGCTACTGGCCGAGATTCACGGTATCGCGCCGATTTACGGCGCTATGGGCAATCATGAATACTGGGGCGGCAACATACGGGCCGTACGGGAAGAATTTATTTCTTTCGGAGTAACGATTTTGGAGGACAGCTATACAGAAATTGAGGTAAAAAATAACAGAATAATACTGGCCGGAGCGAACGACCCTGTAAAAAAAGAGCACGGATACCCAAACTACGATACGCTTGCCGTTTTGGAAAAAGCGTTCAGGGAGTTAGATACGGTTCCGTTGTATAAAATACTGATAGCGCATCGGTTCAGCCTGATTGAGTACTATAAAAAACTTTCATTTAATCTGGTTTTATCCGGCCATTCGCACGGAGGACAGGTCAGGATTCCATATATTATAAACGGATTATACACGCCCAGCCAGGGCTTTTTCCCAAAATACGCCGGCGGGCTTTACCGGCATGGAAATCTTACGCAAATCGTCAGCAGGGGGCTTTCAATAATCCCGTGGCGCCCCCGGATATTTAACCCGCCGGAATTGGTGATAGTTGTTATTAACGAATGAAGTCTCCCGTAACGCCCCCATTCTAGAACCTAATACGCTAAAGCCCTTACCCTTAAAACCTTACGGGTGGGTGTAATGCTAAAGTCAAAACAAGTCGATAGGGTGGTTTTGATTTTGGCTTCGCCAAGATAAACAAGTTGATTTT
>JAITUP010000247.1 GCA_031286265.1 Chitinispirillales bacterium
ATATTGACGGAGATATGGCGATTTTGACGCATGGAATTGTCATTATAGAGGTAGCAAAAGAAGATATAACAAATGTTAGCAGCTTGCGAATTGTGAGCAACTAATAAATAAAAAAATAGGTTTTAAAAAAGTTTTTAAAAAAAATGGAAAAATCCTATAGGACGGTAGTGATGCGTAAAAAGAAAATTTTATTGATATTTTTATCTGCACGATTTATATTACAGTATAAATAAGCAAGGAAAACCACTTATTCCTTGAAGGGATGTGCTATGGAACTTGCTAAAATTACGTCTAAGGGGCAAATTACGCTACCTATACAGATTCGTAAAAAATTGAGTTTGAAAGATGGCGACAAAGTTCTGTTTATGGAAAAAGACGGCAGAATTTTTGTTGAAAATCCGACAAAGTTAGCCATTTTGGAAGCTCAGGAAGCTTTCGCCGGATTGGCAGCAGAGCTTGATTTGAACACCGAGGAGGATGTCGTTAATTTATGTAAAGAAGTTAGAAAAGAAAAGTGGGAAAAACAATATGCGCATCATGCTTGACACCAATATTTTGCTTTCCGCACTGGTTTTTGGAAGCGCAAAAATGGCCTATCTTTTAGAAAAAGTGGCCGAAGAGTATACAACGGTTTTATCGTCTTGCATTATTAAGGAGGAAAATTAAAACATGAATTTACTAAATCAGGAAAACGCGGCCGCAACCATCAGATTCGTGTATGAAAACGAAAGTGGTGTTACGGATTTTGAAGGGAAAGCGAGCGGTATTACCGCAAGATACGAAGACGACAAGCCGGTTGTATATGCCGGTTTGGGGAAGAACAAGGAAGATTTGTTTGTATTTGCCGATGCGGCCACGGAGGCGGTTCGGAGAGTCAAGCGTCTCAAGAAGACGAGCGTGGAGATATGTCTTCCGCAGAGTGTTCAGCGGTATGCGGAGATTGCTGTTGAGGCGGCGGTTATGGCGGATTATGCGTTTGATGGGTATTTGTCGGAGAAACCTGTGAAGATAGAGGATTTGTATCTGCGTGACCGCGAAAATGAGCTTGACTGGGATAAATTGCACGAAGCCAAAACTGTGGCGGAAGCGGTGAACTACGCTCGCAATCTTAGCAACGAAAACGCGGCTGTCGTTACGCCGGAATATCTGGCGCAGGAAGCAAGAAATATTGCCGCCACATGCGAAAATATGAGTTTGGAGATACTTGACGATGGGGAAATACGCGAAAAGAATCTCAACCTTTTATGGGCGGTAGGAAAAGGTTCCGCAACTCCGCCTCGATTGGCGATTGTATCTTACAGGGGAGATAAAGAAAGCAACGGCGCATGCGCGCTTGTCGGTAAGGGGTTGACGTTTGACAGCGGAGGGCTAAACCTCAAATCGGCGGGATCGATTGAAACGATGAAACACGACATGAGCGGGGCGGCTTCGGTTTTGGGAGTTCTCAAGGCGGCGTCGGTTCTGAAGCCGAAAGTTAATTTCATCGCGGCAATACCGGCCGCGCAAAGCGCTATAGGGAAAGACGCTTTTTTTGTGGGGGATGTTTACAGAAGCTACTCGGGAAAGACGGTCGAAGTTCTTAATACCGACGCCGAAGGGCGGTTGATACTCGCCGACACGTTTGAATATCTTATTGCCAATTACAAGCCGACGGAGATCATTGATCTCGCTACCCTCACCGGCGCGATAGTCATAGCTTTGGGCGATACGATTGCGGGGATGTTTTCGAATAACGACGAACTCGCGCAAAAAATCTTTGAAGCGGGAGAGAGGACGGGAGAACGCCTCTGGAGAATGCCCATCCGGCAGGAACACCGGGATGCAATCAAAAGCGAAATCGCCGATGTGCTCAATACGTCGACGATAAAGCGGAGCGCGAGTTCTATAACTGCGGCGGCGTTTTTGGAGAAATTCGCCGCGGACACTCCATGGTGCCACATAGACATAGCCGGAACCTCGTGGAACGACGGCGCGGCAAAGGGTGTTAGGCCGAAATACGCTACGGGGTTCGGTGTGCGGTTGCTTTGGGATTATATTGTCCCTCGGCCCTGATATTATTGTTCTACTTTTTTAAAAATGTGTCGCCTATCTCCCTGATGCCGCTCCGTAATGTTTGGGACAACAAAGGGTCGTATGAACGGAAAGGGCGATGTTCATTCTTACGTGGGTGATTTGTTTTTGGCTTCGCCGAGATAAACAAATTGATTTTAGGATTTTTACCCCGATAGCATGCCCACATGTCCCCCGTAAGCGGTCGCTGCTTATGGGGGACCGCGGGGGTAAAAATGCTAAAATCAAAACCAAAACTACCCTATCGACTTGTTTTGACTTTAGCATTACACCCGTCCGTAGGGTTTTAAGAGTAAGGGTTTTAGCGTATTAGGTTTTAGAATGGGGGCGTTACGGGAGATAGGCTATGCTCGAAGTGAGTGAGGGTGTACAGTGTACACCCTGCACTATGATTGAAAGAGGAAACTTTGAGCCCCTGTCACCAAAAAAGAATTTGATT
>JAITUP010000059.1 GCA_031286265.1 Chitinispirillales bacterium
TGAAGATTTTCTCAACGCATTAAACTTTAATATTTGGGAGGAAGTTCTACCATACTGGGAAGAGAAATTATAAATTAATTTTTTGACAAAAAGCTCGTGCATCCTGTCCTCACATTTTAAAGGAGGCTGTCATGCAAAAAATGCTTTTTGTCACGTTCGACCTAACCCGCCCTCACGACCCCCAAAAGTCGTTGGCTGTTGCGTCCATTCTCGCAACCTTAAAAGGCGACGAGCGTCTCAAGTTCAAATACAAATTTGAGCACTTGTCGATAAACGTTTTCACCGGCGAGGATTGGCGGGAAAAAGTTAGGCCGTTCAGGCTTAGCGAGTATTCGTACATTGCCATTTCCGCTTATGTGTGGAGCGAGCATTACATTGATGGTTTTTTGGCGTATTTGCGAGCTAACGGGTTTAGCGGAAAAATCATTTTGGGCGGGTATCAGATTGCTGGAGATACGCAGGAAAGTTACAAAGCGCGCTATCCGTTGGCGGATATTTTTATTGAGGGCTCTGCGGAGCTAAAGTTGCTGGAGCTCTTGATGGGCGAACCTTGCTCTTTGCGCGAGATGTCGTTGCCATCGGTTTATTTGACCGGTGAAATAGAGATAACTCAGGATATGCAGATGATTCGGCTTGAGACAAAGCGAGGGTGTCCGTATGCCTGTTCTTTTTGTCGTCATAAGGGTAGTGTCGGCGACAAGATAATAGAATTTGATAAGAACAGGGTGATGGAAGAATTGAGGCTTGCTTTTTCCAAGGGCGTCAAAAAAATTAATATTATAGATCCGATATTTCATGTGGGGAAAAACTACATGGATTATTTATCAGAAATAATATCTCTGTGCGAGAGCAAGAAGGCGGATACTATCGTAAGTTTGCAATGCAGGCTGGAATTTTTGGCAAGCCGCAAAGGGCGCAAATTTTTAGAGTTATGCAAAAAAGGAAAATTTGAATTGGAATTCGGCTTGCAGACTTGCGATGAGCGAGAATCTATCTTGATAAACAGGAAGAATGATTTCCGTCGGATAAAAAAGGCGTTAAAAATGTTGAATAAGGCTGGTATCACTCACGAAATCAGTTTGATATACGGACTGCCGGGGCAGACGCTGAGCAGCTTTTCCAAGGGCGTGAAATTTCTCAAGCGTAGAAGCAAGGCAAAAATTGTAGCGTATCCTTTGATGCTTTTACGGGGTACTCAGTTATTCGAGGAAAAAGAGGAGTACTCTTTTAAGGAAGAGGAGGGTGAGTTTGGTATTCCGCACGTTGTTGAATCTTCGTCATTCACGCGTGATGATTGGTTGAAAATGAAAGAAATAGCTTCGGCAACTGCTTCGAATCATCCTAAAACGCGGATTCTGTACTTGCGCTCTTTATTCACTCCAATCGCGCCTAAAATCCCAGCTATCCCGCATAGAAGTGTGGGATATTTAGAAAAGCTTCAACGTCAATGACACAATCTGCGGGGTGGATTTTGCATATCTGCCCCGCTCTCTCACTCACGTCAATCGGTTCCCGTGGGATTTTGATGATAAATTGTCCGCCCGCCCTAATCTTCCCTAATCAACTCCCGCAGATGTGAGTTTCTTGTTAGCGCTTTATTGTTTCTTACTGTCGCGGACAGTGCCAGTTGCGATCCTACGAATACGCATAACTCGCGCGCTCTTGTTAATGCTGTGTAGATTAAGTTTCTTTGCAGCATGATAAAATGCTGTGTAGACACGGGTATGACGACAGCCTTGAATTCCGAGCCTTGGCTTTTGTGGATACTTATGCAGTAGGCCGGGGTGATCTGGTCAAAATCGCGTACCTCGTAGAATACCGGCGACTTGTCGTAGGTTACGGCTATGGCATCGTCCGATATCGCCGTGATGAAGCCTATGTCGCCGTTGAAGACCCCTGACTCGTAGTTATTTTTTGTTTGTATAACTCTATCGCCGAGTTTAAATTTGTATTGCTGGCCAATGCTGATTTTTTTGCTGTCTCCGTTTAGCGCCGCTTGTAGAACATAGTTCATATTGATTGTGCCGAGGATGCCTTTGTGCATCGGCGACAATACCTGTATATCCGTCATCGGATCAAGACCATATCGTACCGGCAGCCGTCTTTTAACAAGGTCAACAATCGTCTCGAGGCATGTGTACGGATTTTCATCTATCATGAAGAAACAGTTATCCGCCGCGGCGTTATTAAATTTTGGTACGATACCGCGGATGATTTCGTGGGCGGCGGCTACTATGCGGCTTTGTGCGGATTGGCGGAAAATTTTTGTTAGCTGCACGTGTGGTATGAGCGGACATGCTATGAGGTCGGATAAAACGTTGCCTGGGCCTACCGACGGCAGTTGATTGAAATCCCCGACAAGAATCAGTATCGTATCGTGTTTGATTGCCGCGAGAAAATTTTTCATCAGCAGTATATCGACCATCGATGTTTCATCGAGTATAATGACATCGGCATCTATCGGATTATCCGCGCATTTTGCGAAGTGGAAACCACGAGAACCGCTGCTTGGCCTAAATTCGAGCAGTCTGTGTATTGTGCGCGCGTCTACGCCGGATATCGAGCCCATGCGCGCGGCGGCGCGTCCGGTAGGGGCGGCGAGTTCTATTTTTTTGTCGAGATGGCGGAAGTATGCGACGATAACTTGCAGGACAGTTGTCTTACCGGTGCCCGGCCCGCCGGTTAAAATGAAAAAATTGTTTTTAGCAGCGCAACGAACGGCTTCAAGCTGTTCGGGCGCGCCGATCCAGCCGATTTTTTCTTGATAGTATGCGATAAAATCATCGACCTCTTTATCCGTGGCGTCTGAATTTTGATAATTATCGTTTTTGTCAACATCGTATCTTTTGATTTTTGCCGACAGGCACTGCGCGACTTCTTTTTCGGCACGATGGAGATAGGGTAAATAAATGCGGTCGTCTTCGTTGATAAAAATTTTCTCACCGGTACAGTAGTCAAGCGTATAGACGATTTGTTCCGCGTCGACTTTCAGCAATTTTGACGCTATGCTTTCAAGATTTTTTTTGGGAAGATACGTATGGCCGTCCGCCGATGCCGCTTCCTGCAGCGCGTAGGTTAATCCGGCTTTTATCCTTTTATACGACTGCGCGTCAAATCCGAATTTCACGGCTATGGCATCAGCCTTAACAAATCCGATTCCCCGTACATCGTCTATAAGGGCGTATGGATTTTCGCAAACACGTTTTTTCGCTTCCGCGCCATAAGCTTTGTAAATGCGGTTGGCCATTCCCAGCGTTATATCATATTCCTGTAAAAACAACACAAGGTCGCGGATGTATCGTTGCTCATGCCACGATTCGATAATTTTATTTAGCGTTTTTACCCCAATTCCCGGAACTTCCGACAGTTTGCCGGGGTCGTTGTCGAGTATGTTAAGCGTATCCAGCCCAAACGTATCGACAATACTTTTTGCTCGCACCGAACCGATGTTGCGTATAAGCCCCGATTCCAAAAATCGCATAATCCCGTTTATGGTGGTCGGGCGCACGATCTCGTAGGCTTCAAAAGCAAATTGATGCCCAAATCGCTTATGCCGCGTCCATTTGCCAAAGAGCGTAACTTCAAGCCCTTTGCGCATATTAGGCGCTATACCCACGCACGTAATCACACCGATATCAGCATCTAACTGAAGTATGCTATATCCGTTGTCAGCATTGTGGTATGTAAGGGTACCGACGGTGCCCTTGAGCTCTTCTATTTTTTTCATTAGTACCTTACAACACGCTCCCTTTCAGCTATTGATGTAGTCCCGGTACCGGCTATTTTATTCGCCCACATACTGACGCCGTCGGGTGAAACTCCCGTGAAAGACAGCTCGGCATATCCCAGGTCGCTATTGTATTGCGGGACTATCACTCCGTTGAACGCTACGTTGTTTATCGTGACGACGAAATGATAATTTCCGACGCGCTCCCATGTTCCCGCCGCGTTTCTCATCGTTTATCTCCCTGAAAACATGAATCTTACTTGATAATATAATATTCGGATAAACAAATAGTTTGTTTTGGATTATTTTTGGATAGCGGCGGGAGTGGCATTGGTGAGCCGCATATAGTATATTGTATTAATTGGCCGTGGCAGTCTTTCTGCAGGTTTGGGAATTTATGAGGTCATATTATTAACAAAGGAGAGATAATATGCGTACCTTGGCTACGATTCAGCGTGTGAAAAAAATCAGCGCTATTCCAGAATCGGACTTTCTTGAGATCGCCCACATTATGGGCTGGCAGTGCGTTGTCAAAAAAGGCGAGTTCCGGGAGGGAGAGCTTGGCGTCTATTTTGAGGTAGACAGTTTTCTTCCCGTTGACCCGCGCTATGAGTTTTTGCGAAATTCTTCGTATCGGGAAAATCCCGACAACGGCGAAGGATTTCGGATCCGCACCGTAAAACTGCGCGGGCAGCTTTCGCAGGGACTGATCCTCCCGCTCCCATCCTTCCCCGAGTTTGAAGGCTTTAATGAGGGCGACGACATCACGGAAAATCTCGGGGTGAAAAAATGGTATGTTCCCGAGACGTCGACTGCCGGCGGCGTAATCATCGGCGATCGACCGCACGGCATGCCGACATCCGACGAGATACGCATCCAATCGGCCACCGACCTGATCGAACGATTGAGCGGCAAGCCATACTACATCACCACCAAAATGGACGGCACCTCCGGCACCGCCTATTATATCGATGGAAAAGTAGGCTGCTGCAGCCGGAACAAAGAGATTAAGGATGAACCGGACGCCCTGTATTGGCTACCTGTTTACAAATACGGCCTCAAAGAAAAGCTGGCGGCGCTCGGAAAAAACATTATCCTGATAGGCGAAATCTGCGGCCCCGGCATACAAAAAAACAAACTGAGACTTCCCGCTATCGAATGGTACGTATTTGATATAATCGACATGGACGCCGGTCACTGCATTCCATACGATAAAATATGCGAAATCTGCACCACCCTCGGCGTAGCCGTCGTCCCCTTAGAGGAGCGCGGAGAAAGTTTCACATACTCATTGGAAGAACTGCTCGAAAAAGCCAAAGGCAAGTACTTGAGCGGGCTTGACAAAGAGGGGATAGTCGTCCGCGACGCGGAGCGCCCCAAGTTAATTTCCTTTAAGGTTTTGAATAATGACGCGTTGCTAAAGGAAAAAGATTAATCTAAGGCTCCATCTTCCTTATATGATATCGCTCAATTTTGTTAGTCTACGGGAAAGATATAATATCTTGGAAGTTGGAAGCCCGAGGGAAGTGATTGAAGATGAATAATCATAACAAAAAAAATATCGTGCCTGTTGGCGACCGAGAGAATGAGTCAAGCGGCCAAAGAATGATGGAGTACATCCCCGCAAAAACCATCGTAACCAAAACAAAGGCTCCGTATTGGTTCGGCGCGGACTATAATATGAATATTTACAGAGGTTGCAACCACGGCTGTATCTACTGCGACAGCAGAAGCCACTGCTACCGGATAGATGACTTTGGCACCGTTCGGGCCAAGCAGGACGCGCTACGTATCATAAGGGATGATCTGTCTAAAAAACGCAAGCGCGGCGTGATTGCCACAGGGGCAATGAGCGATCCCTATAATCCGTATGAAGAGGAATTGCATTTGACAAAAAACGCGCTCGAATTGATACATGCCTACCGTTTCGGAGTCTCCATCGCTACAAAAAGTACGTTGGTTGTCAGAGATACGGATATATTAAAAGACATAAAATATCGCGCCCCCGTAGTTGTAAAATTAACCATAACTGTCGCGGACGATAAGCTTTGCAAAATAATCGAGCCGAACGCGCCCGTGTCAAGCGAGCGTTTTGAAGCGACAAAAACATTGAGCGGCAGCGGCATATACACGGGTGTTTTAATGATGCCGATACTGCCGTTCATCGAAGACACGGAAGAAAACATCATAGCCATCGCCCGCAAAGCCAAAGAATGCGGCGCGCGTTTTATTTACCCCGCTATGGGTATGACCTTACGCGCGGGAAATCGTGAATATTATTACGAAAACTTAGACCGACATTTTCCCGAAATAAAAGAAAAGTACATCAAGCGCTACGGTGAGCGATATAGTTGTACATCGCCAAAAGCCAAAAAACTCTGGGGCGTTTTTTCAGAAGAATGCAAAAGATTGGGGCTACTTTACAAAATGAGCGGAATAATAAATGATTATAAGCGCGAATATATCGATAGCGTAGAACAGTTGGGTTTGTTTGAGAATAAACAATAAGATTAAGGCCGATATGAATAAAATTTACGAATTCGAAGCAACCATTCAAAAAGCCTCCGATCAGGACGCCGCGTACATCGCCGTGCCGTTTGACATTAAGACAAAATTCGGCAAAGGCCGCCTCCCCGTCCATGCCACATTCGACGGCGAGCCGTACAGCGGCAGTATTGTCAACATGGGAATCAAAAATCCCGACGGTTCGATATGCTACATCATAGGCATCCGCAAAGATATCCGCGCGAAGATTGGTAAGCAGGCGGGAGATAGCATTTTGGTGACAATTCGGGAGAGATAGAGTATTGCGAGTGATTACTATGGGTGCGGAAGGCTATTCGGATTACGATATAAAGATTGATCGTGACAACCTGTCAGCGAGCTTGAAGATCTGTAAGATTGTATAGCTCGGTATTAAGCATAAACTTTAAACTTTTCAGGAGTGTGTAAAATGAAAAAACACATTACCATCACCGCCGCGCTTCTTTGCGCAACATTGTTGTACGCCCAAGACCTGTCCCCCATCCAACTCAAAACCCCCGATATGACAAGAAGCGCCACGCTCATGGACGCATTGTTGCTGAGGGCGTCCGTACGGGAATATAGCGACCGAATGCTAACGGACCAGGACCTGTCGGACTTGCTTTGGGCCGCAAACGGTATCAACCGCCCCGACAGAGGAGGCCGAACAGCCCCATCCGCCGTTAACGCGCAAGATATCGACATCTATGTGCTAACAGCCCAAGGGATATATTTTTACAACGCGCACAGAAACCTGCTCGAGCCAATAGCCGCCGGAGATTTCCGCGCGCAGATATACCCGCAGCAAGCATTCGTTGCCACCGCGCCGGTCAACCTGATGCTCGTCTCCGACCTCTCCCGCTTCACCCGCGGCGACGACGCCACCAAAGCAAGATGGGCCGACATGGA
>JAITUP010000074.1 GCA_031286265.1 Chitinispirillales bacterium
GTTTGGATTGTTTGGCCTGCCCGGATGATTTAGGCTGCCCGGATTGTTTGGGATGTCCGGCCTGCCCCCCTGCCTGTTCGCCGCCTGTGAATCCGCTCTTCGCCCAAGCTTCCTTTTGATGATATTTCCGAAGCGTCCCCTTGGGTCTTTGCTGCTGCTGCGATTTTTGCCCGGGTGTCCGCGCCGCCTGCTGGCCGGGCCTTGGCTGCGGCTGTGACGGCAGGCTGATTATTTGGGCTTTGATACCGGACGAACGCGTCGATTTCTTGGGCGCGGTAGTGGCCGGCGCGTCTGTTGCGGCGGCGGCTGACGAAGTGGGAGGCGCGGCAGCGGCTTCTTCAAATTCCTGCCGTTCTTTCTCCAGCAGTTTCTTCTTACGCTCATACTGCTTCTTGATCTCGGCGCGTTCCTGCTCGAACTTCTCCTTGATCTGCACACGCAACTCTTCGTCCACCGTACTCATGTGGCTCTTCACCGAAATACCCATACCGCGCAGCATCTGCATAAGCGCGGTGCTCGACATCTTAAATTCTTCGGCGAGCTCAAATACTTTCTTTTTTGCCATTAAAGCCTCTCAATACCACACTATATAATAGTACTTCGGTTATCAAATTCTAAAAAGTTACATTCACATAAATTATAGCGCCCCTTATTTGATTTTGACGTTGGACGCCTCTAAAGGCGCCTCTCTCGTTAACCCGTTTTTTGATCACACCCCACCGTTAGTAGTGACTTCCGTCGCCGCGTCGTCATCGGAATCGGTGTCGGCCTCAGCATTGCCATCCGCGTCCGCCACAGAATCTACGGCTTCGTTCATTATCTCGACATGGACGGATTCATCTCCGCTTTCATTTTCAAGCGCCTCGTCGGCGGCCTCGTCCGTATTGCCAACCGCGTCATCCGCATCGCCGTCGACATTCGAATCGACCGCGTCTGCCGAATCGACGGTATCGACATCGTCTCCCTCATCACCGCCGTCATCATGCGAATCCTGTTCGGTGTCTTCACTGAGCGCCGCCGCGCGCTGTTCGTCGGAGAGACCCGCAAACTCCTCATCGCCAAAAACATCAATCTCCCGCTCAAGCATCTTCGACGCAAGCCGGATATTTTGCCCCTCGCGCCCAATGGCTAACGCCAAACCGTCTTCGGCTATCACCACTACAATCTTACTATCGCCAATCGGAATCACCCGCTTCACTTCCGCCGGCGCAAACACCCTGCGGACAAGGAGCGAAAGCTCGTCCGTCCAATTGATAATATCGATGCGCTCGTTCGCAAGTTCCCTGACGACGTTTTGGACGCGGTTACCCCTCATGCCCACACAGGCGCCGACGGGGTCGACACGGCTGTCGGACGTGGTCACGGCAATCTTGGAACGATGCCCCGGATCGCGCACCACGCGCACAATTTTCACGGTCTTATCGGAAATCTCCGGCACTTCGCTCTCAAACAGCCGCTCCAAAAATTCAGGGCAAGTGCGCGAAATAATCACCTGCGGCCCTTTCGCGCTGTTACGCACATCTGTAATGCAGGCACGAATATTCGCGCCCTGCGCGTAGCGTTCCTTGCGAATCTGCTCCCGAAACGGCAAAAGCGCCTCCGTACGCCCGATGTCAACCAAAATATTGCCCCGCTCAACCTGCTGCACCTTACCGGTAACAATTGTACCGATGCGCTCGCTGTAATCCGAAAATATCCTGTCACGCTCGGCCTCGCGCACACGCTGGACAATCACCTGCTTGGCCGTCTGCACTGCCATCCTGCCGAAAAGGTTGATATCGAGATCTTCAATAATCTCCTCGCCCACAGCGATACCTTTGCCGACTTCAGCCCTCGCTTCTTCGAGGGATATTTCAAATTCAGGGTCTTCCACTTCCTCCACCACCACCCGGCGCGTATAGACCTCAATGGTCCCCTTGTCGCGGTCAATCTTCGCCTCAACGTTTACAGGCGTGCCGAGATACCGCTTGGCGGCGGTAGCCAAAGCATCACGAAGCGTCTCGAGAACCATATCCATGCTGATGCTCTTCTCTTTGGTGACCGCACCTAAGGAGGCTACTATATTCTCGGCCTTTAGAGCTTCTTTGTTTGTCTTTTTCTTCATCGGTATACTACCTTTCTATGCCACACAACACAATTAAAGTCAAAAACTTTATATTAATCCCCAAATTAACTTTCGCGCTACGCCGTCCGGCAACATCACTGCCGTAGTGCAGTTGTCAGGCGGTGTGGCGCAAAAGTTAATCGGTACCCTAATAAAACCTCTTTCGAGGGCGGGGTGCAAAATGTGCTTCCGCACGCGCCCCCCCGTAACGCCCCGCCCGCTATTTAAAACGTATCTCCTCTTTGCCGCTTAATATGTCGGCTAAGGGGATGGATAGACTGCCTTTTTCTGCACTTATACTCAAAATCTCGTTTTCACAACCCAACACCGCCCCGCGCAAGCTTTTTTTGCCGTTGATCGCGATTTCGAGATTAACCACGACATTTTTGCCTACGATCCTCTTAAAATCGCGCTCGGTTTTCAAAGGGCGGTCTATGCCCGGCGACGACACTTCAAGCGTGTACGGCTTCCCGTCAAAAAAGCCCTGCTCGTCGAGCATCGCCCCCAGAGCCTTGCTGACCCGCTCGCAATCGGCGATCGACACCCCGCCGGCCTCAAGGTCCACCGTCACCCGCAAAACCGACCGCTGACCCGATCCGAAGAACCGGGCATCAAAAAACTCAAGCCCCAATTCCTCGATTTTCGCTTCAATTTGCGGCTTTACCCGCTCAAAAGACGCCATAAACGACCCTATAACAAAAACGGGCATACCTGCCCGTCGTCAAAACCACAGAACGAATAATCATTATAAGATAATATGTGGGAAGCTGTAATGCAAGTATTTTATTAAAAAATATTTAAGACCTTTTTTAAAAGGTCCGTCTGACCACTTGCCATAGCTCAATGAGGGCGGAGGCGTAAGATGGGATGCCTAAAACATCAACGTTCATCAAAAAGTACCGCTCGAATACCTCAAATTGCAAGCCGATATTCTGCCCCGTAACGCCCCGATACATTAGCCCCCCTATAAAAGATGAACTTTTACGGGGGACATGCGGTCAATGGGGGTATAAATGCTAAAATCAACTTGTTTATCTCGGCGAAGCCAAAACCATCCCCCACCAACGCTCGAATGAACATCGCCCTTTCCGTTCAAACGAGCCTTTGTTGTCCCAAACATTACGGAGCGGTATCAGGGGGTTAGGCGACACATTTTAAAAAAAACCTAATCCTAATAGAAAATTCGGATTTATTTTTCAAAATATTTGGCAAGACCCGCTCACAACCTCTCTACATCTTCAACGGTAAGGCCGGTAATTTTCAAGATTTTCGCCACCGGCATCCCATCACGCTTCAACTCCCTGGCAATCTCTGTTTTTTGCTGTTTAAGCGCCTTTAATTCCGCGTCTTTTTTCTGATTTTCCTCCTTTTGCTTCTTCAATTCCTCGTTTTTTTTTCTTGTTTTCCTCTTTTTGCTTCCTATTTTCCTCCTTTTGCTTCCTATTTTCCTCTTTTTGCTTCTTAAGCTCTCCCTTTTGCTTCTTGAGCTCTCCCTCCTGTTTCTTCAATTCTTCCTCTTGTTTCTTCAACTTCTCATCCTTTTTCTGTAACTCTCTGATACTTTTCCCAAAAACTTCCTCCACATAATCC
>JAITUP010000086.1 GCA_031286265.1 Chitinispirillales bacterium
CCTACGGCGGCACAGTCATTAGAAGATAATATTTGGTTTCTCAAACATGCAACAAATATTATTTTTTTTAGGCCCTTAATTTCGTCTGGGTAATATGGGCGGTTAGTTTTTAAAAAAAAACACCGCACACCAACCACGCAAGAATGAACATCGCCCTTCCCGTTCAAACGACCCTTTGTTGTCCCAAACATTACGGAGCGGCATCAGAGGGTTAGGCGGACATTTTTAAAAAAATGGTTTTTAAAAAGCATCCTAATCCTAATGGAAAATTTGGGGTAAAATCGTTTTTTCCGCATACCCCGTTGACATCTTCTCCGGAATATATTACATTAGTATTACCATGAAAAAAATTCTTGTAGCCCCGTCAATTCTGTCCGCCGATTTTCGATCGCTTGAGCGTGAGGTTAAAGCGGCGGAAGACGCCGGGGCAGATATGATACATTGCGACGTGATGGACGGTCATTTTGTCCCCAACCTAACGTTTGGCCCATTTGTGGTAGAGGCGGTCAAAAAATGCGTATCAATCCCGCTTGATGTGCACTTGATGATTTCCAACCCCGGTAAATACATTGGAAATTTCTGCGACGCCGGGGCCGATATCCTCTCATTCCACGCCGAAGCGGTGGCGGAGGAAGCAGAGCGCAGAACGCTTTTGGAATCGATACGGGCGCGTGGCGTACGGTCTGGAATCGCGGTCAATCCCGATATACCCGTCGATCTTTTTATAGGCGTTCTCGACGCGGTTGATATGGCGGTGATAATGTCTGTATACGCCGGCTTCGGCGGGCAGAAATTTATCCCGGACGTATTAGAAAAAGTACGCGCCATACGCCAAGCGGCAGACAAGCGCGGGCCAGATATCGACATACAAGTTGACGGCGGAGTAAACGGCGAAACCGCGGCCTTGTGCGCCGCGGCAGGGGCGAACGTCTTGGTCGCCGGCAGCTACGTATTTTGCAGCGACAACTACGCAGACAGAATCAGCGCGGTAAGAGGGGGCGGGCAGTAAAAGGCGCCGCCCCCGCGTTTTTCCCCTAAAAATCACCCCAATCATCATCGTCAAGCGGTATTATTTCGTCATGTTTCACCGCCTTTATAGTCTTCGTCGGATTAATCGCCGGTTGCGTCTTTGTGGTTTTTATTGTCGGCGCCGATTGTGATTTTGATGGGCCGGGCAGTGAAAGGCGGGGCTTTGAAACTCCTCCTCCGCTTCCCGAAGTCAGCTTGAAAGTTTTGACCATGTTTGCGAGTTCCGCCGACTGGCTCGACAGCTCTTCCGCCGCGCTTGCCGATTCTTCGGAGTTGGCGGCGTTTTGCTGGGTGACCTGATTCATCTGTGCGATGGCGGTGTTGATCTGCTCGACGCCCTGCGCCTGCTCGTTTGACGCGGCGGCGATCTCGGCGATGAGATCGGCGACTTTTCCGGCGCGTTCTACCGTTTTTTCAAGCGCAACGGCGACCTCCTCGGTAATTTTTACACCGCCGTCGGCGTTTTTGATAGACTCTTCGATCATCTCGGCGGTATTTTTGGAAGCCTCGGCGCTGCGCATCGCGAGATTGCGCACTTCTTCGGCCACAACGGCAAAACCCTTACCGGCTTCACCGGCGCGGGCAGCTTCTACCGCCGCGTTGAGCGCGAGCAAGTTTGTCTGGAACGCTATGTCGTCTATCGTTTTCAGAATTTTCGCCGTGTTGTCGGAGGATTCCTTAATTTGGCGTATCGCTTCCGCCATCCGCCCCATAGCCTCGCTAGCCTCGGTAACGGCGGCGCCGGCTTCTCCAACTAGATTCTTCGCCTGCGTAGAATTGTCGGCGTTTTGTTTTGTCATGGAGGACATCTCTTCGAGGCTCGACGAAACTTCTTCAAGTGAGCTTGCCTGCTCGTTTGCGCCTTCGGCGAGCGATTGCGCGCCTTGCGAAATTTCGCCGCTGGCGCTTGATACCTGGCTTACGGCTTCCTCGACCTGATGCAGGGAATCGTTGAGGTTGTCAATCAAGAGGTTAATATCGTCTTTCATCCGCGCGAATTCCCCCCTGTATTCTCTTTGCAAACGGTGTGTCATATCTTTTTCGGCGGCGGCGTGGAGTACCTTGCCGCCATCTTCTATGATAAGCCCGCGCAACGCTTCCATCATGCCTTTAAGTTCAATCATCAACACGTCTTCAGGGCCGCTTGGAACGATATTTTTGCTAAGGTCGCCGCTGGCCATTGCTTTTATCGTCCCCGCCACTTCGTCGCGCAACGCGTCGGCGAACTCATCCATAGTCCTTGCCAAAACGCCGATCTCGTCTTTGCGGGTCAGCCTGAGCCTCGAATCGAGTTTCCCTTCATTGTACATCTCGGTTAATATTTTGACGGTTTGGGCGAGCGGCTTGGCTACGCCGTTGGATATTATAAGCGCCACAAACGTAGCGACGGCCGAAAGCGCCAAGACAATCACTATCATCAGTATAATCATACTCATCATATTTTTGTCGGTTTCCGTGGTATCCAGCCCAGTAAACAGCATTCCCACTATATCACCCTCGGTGGTACGGATTGGCGTGTAGTATGTGAACATGGGGTTTCCGTCTATAACCTTCTTGCCTAAAAAATTCTCCCCGCCCATCACCCTTCGGGTTATCCCTTCGTCAGCATTCGTACCAATATCACGCTGGTTCCGATCGTTGAGAGTGGTGGTTGATACGCGCTCGCCTCCCAAAAAGATGGTGACTTCCGTCTGACTTATATCTTTGATGAGGTCGACGAACTCGCTGCGGTCGAACCGGAAGCCGGAGCTGATTACGCCTATCAATTCCCCGTCATTGAAAACCGGAGCGCCGCTGCGCACCGACAGCCTGACCGCCGTGCCCGATTCAATCGTGGTGTATTGGGTACCGGAAAGCGCGTTTTTCACATTGGTCTGGCTAATGACGTTGTCGCCGAAATTTTCCGGTTCATGCGTCCGCGCCAGCACGTTACCGCGGGAGTCCGATATGGTCATAAAGTCGACGCCGGTGCTCCGGGTGATTGCCGCCGCGGCGGATAGAAGCCTCCGACGCATGTCGGCATCCGTGCCGTCATTATTAAGGACGGCCATGGCAGAGATAATATCGTGGCTATTCGCCGCCGATGCCGAAGCGTTCACGGCGGTGACGGACTTTTGGTCAATAAATCCCCGCGCGACATAGTTGGATTTTTGGACTGCGTCGCTCTCGGCGGTCAAAACGGCAGAGCGCAGATTGGAAATGCCGATCAGCCCGACGGTCAAAGCGCAGACGAGCGCGGCACAGGTCATGGGAACAAGAATTTTAAAGCGGATGTTCATTGTAGCCCCCCTCGGAAAAAAGGTAAGGATGTTAAATTAAACAAAGCTGATTAAAATACAAATATACACTATTGTCACAGACGGTTGCAAATATTTTCTACATTTAACTCCAAATCAAAGTCTTTTTTGGTGACAGGGGCTCAAAGTTCCCTCTCTCAATTATAGTGCGGGGTGTACACTGTACACCCTCACTCACTTCGAGCATAGCCTATCTCCCGTAACGCCCCCATTCTAAAACCTAATACGCTAAAACCGGCTCTTCGCTGTTTTGTGTGGGTAATATTTTGGTTTTGACGTTTTGCATCCCGTAGGGATGTATCGCTTGGTAGCAAAACGTGGCCTTTCAATATTTCCGCATCCCGTCGGGATGCGTCCT
>JAITUP010000094.1 GCA_031286265.1 Chitinispirillales bacterium
GGGGGGGGGCAGTTTTGTCAAGAGGTAAAAACGGCGTATTTGTGGCAATGGCGGCTGTTTTTGGGATGAAAGTAGCCATGTGCGCGAATGTATAATATATAATTATAAGTGATATACAAGCCAACATTAAGATAGTTTGTTCCATGCTTCCTGTGTTCCTTTATTATGTTTGAAAAAATAACGTCGTTCTACAAAAACACCGACTCGTAAACTTATCTAAATATATATTGCGGCAATTTGAATCAGGGTGTTTTTTAAAACCTTTTTTTAAAAAGCGCCCGAATGAACATCGCCCTCTCCATTCATACGACCCTTTGTTGTCCCTATTAACCCGGCGGTAATTAACCTCAATTATCTATTGAGTTAGGCTTTGTTTTTTGGGGACGGGGCTCATAAGTTTCCTCTTTCAATCAAACGGCAGGATGTACACTGTACATCCTCACTCACTTCGGGCATAGTTTATCATCCGTAACGCCCCGATACGATAGCCCCCGCGGTCCCCCATAAGCGGCGACCGCTTACGGGGGACATGTGGGCATACTATCAGGGTAAAAATCCTAAAATCAAAAACAAAACCACCCTATCGACTTGTTTTGACTTTAGCATTACACCCGCCCGTAGGGTTTTAGGATAAGGGTTTTAGCGTAATTCGGTTTTAAAATGGGGGCGTTACGGGGGCGGAGCCCCTGTCACCAAAAAAAGACTTTGATTTTAAAGATTTTGATTTTAAAGACTTTAAAGGCTTTGATTTTAACGTCAAGGTCAATTGCCGCCGGGTTAATAACTTTACGGAGCGGCATCAGACGGTTAGGCGACACATTTTAAAAAAAGATTTTGATTTTAAAGGTTTTAACGAAGGTCCGGTATAAACCATGCCATATCCATATCCATATTTCCGAATGAGAACCTTTTAAAAATTTATCTGCACAGCATCGTCTCTATGATGTATATTGTATTCTGGTATGGTACAGTTTGATTTTATAACTATAAATGTGTCAGTGCCTTCCGATAAAATGGAGGCTCGCCTTTCGCTTGAGCCTGTCGCGGGGGCAAAAGGTGAGCTCACGGCCAATATGTTGAGCGAGGCGCTTGAGAAAGCCGGCGTCATTCGCGGTATCAGCATATCCGCGCTCAAATTGATCGTTGAAGACTGGAACGCCAACCCACGCGCCTTCGAAACCGGGCCGGTAGCCGTGGGATCGGAGCCCGTGCCGGAAAATTCCGGCCCTATCCGCATGCAAATCAAATACCTTGCCACCGCTACCGACATCCAAAAGGCGAGTGAGCGCAAGTTTGCCTGGGAAATAGCCTCGCTCGTAAGCAAGGTTCAGCGCGTAGACCCCGGAACCGTCATCGCGCGGCGGACGGGCGGCTCTGCGCCGCTGCTCGGCTACACCGTTTGCGGCACACCGGTGGTACCCCCGGAGCCGTCGCCGGATGAATCGGCCGACATGGGGAAAATCTGCGAATCAAACAACGTTTTCTACGCGGGCAACATTTTCACCGCCGCCGCCACCGGCATAGCGTTCATGGACAGCAACGACATGCCCGGAGTGATTCCGATAGATTTTGACGGTTCGGTAGAAATCGAGATCGCGCGGGACGCCATGTCGGCCGAACTTATCGCCTATCCGGCAGGCGAACGCGGGGAAATGCCCACTGAAGAATTTATCGTAAATCTTATTGATCGCAAAAAAATTACTTTCGGCATCGATGAAGAGGGGCTCAAATACTTCATTAAAGAGCTCAGCTGCATAACTTCACGCGCGTCATTTATCGTCGCCGAGGGGCTGAAGCCCATAAAAGGCAACGACGGACGGATAGAGTTTTGTTTCAATACCGACTCTTCCCCCACCCCGTCCATAAACCAGGACGGTAGCGTCGACTACAAAAACATCAACATCGTGACCGCGGTCGGAACGGGGGCGACGCTCGCGAAGCTGCATCCGCCGCAAAGCGGCATGCCCGGCATGGACATATTCGGACGCCCGCTCCCGGCGCTCAAGGGGAATCCTGTCATGCTGCCCGTCGGGTCAAATACCGCCATCCCCAAAGATGACCAAACAACGCTGATATCGGTAATCGACGGTATCCCGAACTACGACGGATCGGCCGTCAATGTCTCGGAAGGTTACGCGATTCCGGGCGACGTAGACTACTCCACCGGCAACATCCACTACGATAACACGGTAACGGTCAAAGGCGACGTGAAAAGCGGATTCGACGTGACATGCGGCGGCGATTTGCAGGTTAACGGCCTCATAGAAGATTGCAAAATAACGACCAACGGAAATGTGCTCTGTAAATACGGCTTCGTGGGCACGGGAAAAGGCATTATAGAGGCCAAAGGCGATGTAAATTTGCTCTACATCAAGAATCAGACTATAATATCGGAGGGTTCCGTAAACATAGCCAAAGAATCCATCAACAGTAACATCATAGCCCACAAGTCCATAAACGTTTATGGGCAGCGCCTGTCCGTCGCGGGTGGGAAGCTCATTTCCATGGGCGCCATAGTGGTAAAAGCCGTCGGTAATATCTCCGGCATACAGACGACGTTGCAGATAGACCCCGATCCCCTCCTGACCAAGGAATTGGAAAACACGCAGGCATCCTACGAACAGCACAGCGAAAACATAAATAAAATAGCGCAAACCCTGAAAAACATACCGCCGGACAAAAGAAACGATAAGGAACTGGTGTTCAAACTCAAAAGTACGATCGACAAGCTAAAACAGCAGCAACTCGATTTGGAAAACAAAATGCGCATAATCACCGCGCTGATAGACAAATACGAAAACACGTTTATAAGGGTCGACCGCATGGCATATCCGGGGACGACATTCCAATTCGGGCCTAAAAAACAAATGTCACTGACGCTGACGGATATGATGACCGGCGGGAGAACGGTAAAGGTCGTCGGCGGCGAAGTTAAGATTGTGTAGTATTGACTTTCTCCGCCAATTTTTCCAAGCGGTTTCTATACGCCGATAAATCGAACGATTTATCCCGCGCGACGCCGGTATCAATCGCCGATGCCGCCACCGCTACGCTCTCTTCTACAAGGACACGCGGATCCATCGGCTTGGGGATTATGTATTCGGGGCCAAATGTTAGCGAGGCCACACCGTAGGCGTCGAGCACCGACTGCGGGACATCCGCTTTTTCCGCCAGTTCAGCGAGCGCTTTCGTCGCCGCTACTTTCATTTCTTCGTTGATGGTCGTCGCCCTCACGTCGAGCGCGCCCCTGAATATGAACGGAAAGCCGAGGACGTTGTTCACCTGATTGGGGAAATCGCTCCTGCCCGTCGCCATAATAAGATCGTTTCTAACAGCCCGCGCTTCGTTATACCCAATTTCGGGATCGGGATTAGCCATCGCGAAAACAATCGGGCGGGCGGCCATGCTTCGCACCATATCCGGCGATACCAGCCCTGCCGTACTCAAGCCCGCAAACAGATCCGCGCCCTCCATCGCTTCGGCCAAAGTGCGTTTTGGGGTATCGACGGCAAACGGTTTTTTGTATTGATTCATCCCTTCCGCGCGGCCGGTATATACGACGCCTCTTGAATCGACCAACATGATGTTTCCCATTTTCACGCCGAGCCGGACATACAGATAAGCGCACGATATCGCCGCCGCGCCCGCGCCGGAAAAGACGATTTTCATTTCGCCAAGCGCCTTATCCTGTAACTTTGCCGCATTGATAAGCGCCGCGCCGGAGATGATCGCCGTACCGTGCTGATCGTCGTGAAACACGGGGATGCTCATCAGCTTCTTGAGTTTGTCTTCGATGTAAAAGCATTCGGGCGCCTTAATGTCTTCAAGATTAATCCCGCCAAACGTCGGCTCCATAGCCTTGACTATCCGGATAAATTCGTCGGGGTTCTTAACGTCGAGCTCAATATCAAAAACGTCGATGTCCGCGAATCGTTTGAAGAGGATCCCCTTGCCCTCCATCACCGGTTTACCGGCGAGCGGGCCGATGTCGCCCAGCCCCAAAACGGCTGTACCGTCGGTGATGACGGCGACCAAGTTTCCACGCGCCGTATATTTGTACGCCGCGTCGGGGTCGGCATGGATCTCGCGGCACGGCTCCGCCACCCCCGGAGTATAAGCCAGCGACAAATCGGCCTGAGTTCGGCAAGGTTTGGTGGAAACGACCTCAATTTTGCCGGGGCGGCCGTTTTCGTGATAGTCTAAAGCTTCTTGTTTCATGGACATTTGATAACAATATATATCACGCCTACCTGCCCGAAGTTGCTTAACAATGAAATAATTCAAAACACTGCTGTCCCATAAGATTTTTGGTGACGGAGTAATATCAGTAATTTTTTTTGATTTTTTTGGTGACGGGGCTCTGCCCCGTAACGCCCCGATACAATAGGCCCCCTGCGGTCCCCCATAAGCGGCGACCGCTTACGGGGGACA
>JAITUP010000155.1 GCA_031286265.1 Chitinispirillales bacterium
GTATGCCCACATGTCCCCCGTAAGCGGTCGCCGCTTATGGGGGACCGCAGGGGGCTATCGTATCGGGGCGTTACGGGGCAGAGCCCCGTCCCCAAAAGATTTTAAAAAGCTTTTAAAGACTTTGACCTTGATTTTGATTTAAAAGATTTAGAAAAATCATAAATGCCATAATGCCATAGTGTATATTCCATTAAAGTGCCAAAACCTCTCACAATAATAAAAATCAGCAAGGAGCTCGCCATGGCTTGTAAAAAAGTAAAAGAATGTGCCTGTCCTAGTAAAACGTGTCCCAACCACGGAGTGTGCTGCGATTGCGTCACCAAACACCGGGAAACAGACAGCTTGCCGTTTTGCCTGTTCTTGAATAACGACGGGGATAAAAGTTTGAAGAATTTTTATGTAAAGTTGAAGGAACGTTTTGAGGTTGTTAAGTGAGCTATATAGCGCCTTTCATATCTCTGCTTAACGAGATGTCGCCTTATCTGCTTCTCGGATTTTTTATCGCGGGACTGCTTAAGGTATATGTGCCTAAGGAAAAATATATCAAGCACATAGCCCGTCCCAACTTTCGCTCGATATTATGGGCTACGCTTGCGGGGATACCACTCCCCCTCTGTTCTTGCGGGGTGATTCCTACCGGGGTCGCCATGTATAAAGAGGGCGCGAGCAAAGGCGCAGCCGTTTCGTTTTTCGTCGCCGTTCCGCAAATTAATGTGAACACTGTCGCCGTCACATATTCGCTTTTGGGATTGCCTTTCGCCTTTATACGCCTGTTTGCGACTTTCATTACCGGGATAATAAGCGGGGCGCTCACCAATAAATTTGATAAAACGCCTGCCGGCGATAATCATGCTTGCTGCGGCGGTAGTTCGGAATCTCCGGTGAAAAACAGATTTATGCAAGCTCTGTATTACGGTTTTGTGGAAATGATACGGGATATAGGCAAATGGCTCGCCGTAGGTATTTTAATTGCCGGGCTGCTCGCGGTGTTCCTTCCCGAAAACATATTTTCAACCTATTTGAATAATCCGCTGCTTAACATACTTATTGTACTTATCGTAACCGTCCCTGCTTATACTTGCTCCACAGGCTCCGTTCCTATGGCTGCGGTACTCTTGATGAAAGGATTAACACCGGGCGCGGCGTTTGTGTTTCTAATGGCAGGCCCGGTAACAAGCATAGCAACTATGACAGTGGTAGGAAAAACTCTCGGCAAACGTACGCTGCTAATCTATCTTGCCTGCATAATAACCGGCGCTATAACATTCGGTTTGACAATCGATTACCTGCTGCCGGCTCAATGGTTCGATATTGGTAAGGTTGGTGATGATTTGGCTTGCCTCACCGATGACGGGTTCTCGTGGTTCAAGACGGCCTGTTCGGTGGCGCTTGTTGGTTTAATAGGCAATGCTTTTATTATGAAGAGGCGTTAGGGCTGGTCAACGCGGGCTACCGGATAGGGTCGCCCGCTTAGCTAATTTTTTTACAGGCCTCGCTCATTAATTCGGATACAATTCCAGCAACATCTTTTCAATAATATCGGGACCGAATCTAGGCTGGCGTTTGCCGTTCACATAGAAATTTGGCGTTCCTTGAACCCCTACCTCTATTCCCAACTGTTTGTCGCGATCTATAACGGCTTGTTTTTCATCGTCTAAGATCATATCTATTTTGAATTGCTCCATATCTAAACCAACCTGCTCGGCGGCGGCTATGAATGTGGAATCATTCAAATTCCGGACATGCGGGGAAAGCGCCAAGCGGTATTCCCAAAATTTGCCCTGTTTTTCAGCCGCCATCGAAGCGGCCACGGCTGCCGGCGCGTTTGGATCCATATTCAGCAGGAAGTGTTTGTATACAATCCTTATCTTATCCGGATTGGCGGTGGCTATTGAATCCATAAGCGGAGCGATTCTCGCACTGAACGGGCATTCAAATGTGGAAAACTCAACTATGGTAATCTTGGCATCGGGGCTCCCCCGAGAAGGGCTTTCATCTATTCTCAAGTCCCAAACAACGTTTTCTCTTTCGATCTCTGACTTTATTTGCTCAAAAGAAGAGTTCATTCTTCTCTCGAGAAAATGCGAGAGCACGCTTTTTACTTCGGCAAGTTCAGCGGCAAGCTCGGAATTGTTAGTTTCTTCTTGCTTGACACAGGACATCGTAAAGACTAGTAAAAACGAACATGCGGCAATGCTAATGCGTTTCATTTGGTACCTAAACCTTTCATTAAAATGTTAAAGAGATGTATATATCGAATGGAGAAACAATATATACTCAACCCTATAATATAATATAAAAACATAAAATATACAAATAAAAAATAACAAACCCGTTTCCGCTTTCAGCTTATTAACTATTAATAACAATCGTAACCGGCCCGTCATTAACCAGTTGCACCTTCATATCCGCGCCAAAAATTCCGGTTTCTACCTTGCGGATTTGCTCTTCCTTGAGTTTTTTGACAAAATATTCGTATAACGCTCTCCCCTTTTCCGCGGGCGCGGCGGCCGTAAAGTTTGGACGGCGGCCCTTGGAGCAATTACCGAGAAGCGTAAATTGAGATATGACAAGCGCTTCGCCGCCGATATCTTTCAGCGACAGATTCATTTTTCCATTTTCATCGTTAAAAATTCGCAAATCCGCACATTTCGCGGCAAGAAAATCGGCCTCAGCCTCGGTGTCGTCTTTGTGAACGCCTACGAGCAGCATCAGCCCCTTGTTGATGGAGCCGACTATTTTACCGCCTACGGTAACGCTCGAAGACGATACGCGTTGAGCTACTATTATCATTTGAAATTATTCACCTTTTTTTAAGTTCGGCTTTCAGCAAAAAATGTTGAGAATAGCCTATTCGATTGTTATAAAAATGAAACGATTGAGAAAGTTCCATGCTAAAATGCCTTTTGTCATTAAATCGTATTCCAGCATCGAGCCGCAAGAGCGTCCCTAACTCCGAAAAAGCGAAAAAGTCATCGCCCCAAATGAACCTTTGAGGTTCGCCTGTGTAATAAAAAAATCTCAACAGGAAAAATGCTTTATTAGCTTCCCCGCGCACAAAGCCGCCCGCGGGCGTGTACCAGACGTTATCCCCCCTGTCTCTATCCAAGGAAACCATCCCGCCGACCGCGAGCCAAAGCGTGTCGACGTATTTGTAGCCTCCTAATATAACGCCAATCTCCGCGCTTGCCCCGCCGTTATCCTGCACGTGTTCGCCTGGAGTATAGGGATCTGTGTGGGCAAAATGGTACATCATAAAATCGTGCTCCGCAAAAAACCATCCGTGCCTGTACTTTGCGCCGTAGCCAAAAAGGAATGATTCATTGACAATTTCAGTTTGCCGCCCTGTCCAATCTACCCATGCGCCGAGCGTAACGCCGTGCGTATTGATTTCAACCGCCGCGCCGTGGACGAAAGGGCGGTAGTATGCGGCCTCATCGCCGAAAAACCACTTGGGCAGCTCAAGCGCGCCCGCACGTGGGAACGCGCCGAAGTGAAATTGCGCTCCCCTACCCTCATTATCATAGTGGTAATAAAGCAGCGCGTAAAGATTATCTGCTGTTTCCGGCGCACCAAATTCCTGCGTATAGGACACCCCGCCGCGCATTTTGTGGCGTTCGTCCAAAGCATACCCCAATTCCATTTCACCCCGCATGAAAAACAGGGTCTGATCGGTAAGCGGCCTGTGATATTCTCTGTTATCGAGAACGCCGTCGAAAGAGACGCGGTATTCGAGGGGCGAAGTGAGAAGGGTATCGTCAGACCAAACAAGCGTGCGCCCGGCCATCATCAGTAGGCTGAAGAGGAGTATTCTGTTGTAACTTTTTGTAATGGCTACGGTCATAATCAACGAATATACATTATTTCAGGCTCAATCCGTATAAAAATAAGGAAAGGATCTACCGATTTTTAAACCCTGTATTCTTCAGCCCCCCAATCTCCCGAACCGTAAGCTCCCTGTACTCCCCCGCGTTCATGTTGCCGAGTTTCACCGATCCGAACGCAACGCGGCGCAGGCGCCTGACTTCTTGGCCTATACCCTCAAGCATTCGGCGGATTTGTCGGTTTTTGCCTTCAAACAGTGTTATTTCGTACCAGTGCTGTTCTTGTTTTACATCAATGGAATTGACCGATGCCGCGCGCAGTAGCTGTCCTTCCGATTCTATGCCGCTTGTCAACTTTGATATATCTCCATCGTCTAATGGGCGTCCGGTTCTGACCATGTATACCTTTTTAATTTGGAAGCGCGGATGTGTTAGCGCGTGGATGAGGTCGCCGTCGTTTGTCAACAATAACAGCCCCTCCGAGAGGTAATCAAGCCGCCCGACATATTTCAGGAGATCGGCATCGAGGCCGTCGCGCCTTAACGTTTCGTAGATTGTCGGGCGTCCTTCGGGGTCGTTATTGGTAACCATTACGCCGCGCGGTTTACAATAGGCATAATATTCGAGCTTGCGAATAGGGCGTAATTGCTTTCCCTTATATTCCACCTTGTCAACTTTCGGATCGACCTTTGTACCGAGTTCGGTGATTTTTTGGCCGTTGACATAGATGTGCCCGGTTAGAACGAGTTCATCGCATTTGCGCCGCGCGCCAAGGCCGCATTGGGCTAAATATTTATTTATGCGAAGATGATTATTGCCGCTATTATCTTGCATTTACAACCTCCTCTATGGTTCCGGCTATTCTTATTTTCTGGTTAACTATTTTGCCGATGCGGGACAGTGAATATCCGTCTAACGTATATCCCGCGTGGTTGAACATTACCTTCGGTAATATAATTTCATCATATCCCGTCGACGTTTGGATGGATAATCGTTTGATTGTGTTGACGACATCCTTTGCCGTTAGCAATCCGGCTACTGTTACTGTTTCGCCTAAATAGTGATTATCGACTAGTCCGACATCGAAATTGTTATTGGTGGACTGACCGATATCCGCCAACGCTTTTTTCAGAAACGGATACGCGGAGCGCCCCGTTATCACCAAGCGGTTATTTTTTTTGCGCACGAGGGCACCGCGAGCGCAACGAAGCGATGACGATGTTAATTGGCGCTTGATTTTTGCCGATTCCTGTAACAATTGCCTGATTAACCCCACACCGTTTTCTATTTGCGGATAATCTTCGTAATACGACGCCGATGGGATTGGTATCCCGGCCCTGATGAAAAATTCATCCGCTACAAATAGCTTTCTGATTCCGTCTTTACGCTTCATCCGCTCCGATATCGTTTCCATCTTACGACAAACGTCAACCGCGCAATTTTTATCAACCGGCATAAGCGGTTTTTTCCTGAATTTTGTCAGCCCAACCGGCACAACGGCTATTGACAGCAACGATTTACCATATTCAAAAAGATTATTTATAGTATGCTCCAAAATTGCGCCGTCATTAATACCCGGGCACAATACTATCTGCGTATGAAACGCTACCCCACTATCTCTCAAATACGAAAATTGCCGACGAATGTCCGGTATACGTTTATTCCCAAGCATCGCCGCCCTGATTTTCGCATCCGTTGCATGAACCGACACAAAAATCGGCGAGAGACCTATCGACACTATCCGCCTTAAATCATCTTTTGACGTTGATGTCAGCGTGACATAATTTCCATTCAAAAACGAGTGCTTGACATCCTCATCTTTAATATACAGCGACCGCCGCAGCCCCTTTGGCATCTGGTCGATGAAGCAGAATATACATTTATTCGCACATCGTTCAACCGGTTTCTCATAAAAATCAATCCGTAGCGGAACCCCGGCAGGCCTTTCAATCTCAACAACCCCCACTCGCCTGCCACGCTCTATTTCAATTTCCAAAAACGGCTGCGCGGCGTGATAATAAAAATCCAATTCATCAATAATATCACACCCATTAATCGACACAATACAATCACGCGGGCGCAACCCATGCGCAAAAAGGATATCGTCTCGCGGTAGTGATTTTACTCTCAGGCCGATTTTCATAACAGTGAATATAAGTTATTCCTGCCCATATTTTTCCCGTGATGATAAAATATTTTCGAAAAAATTAAAAAATATTTGATATAGGACAGTTTTTGTATTATATTTGATGGTAGGGGTGGCATTTTTGTGTTGTGTCGGTTGAAACAGGTGTGTTGATTGGCGGCGTTGATTTTTGTTGCATTGTTCGCTTTATTTATGAAAACAGGTGAAGGCAGGCAGTTCCTGCGGTCCCTTTACGTTGTACCTTTCGCGTTGTACCGTTTTTTTGTTATACCCCTTGCGTTGTACCTTTAGCGTTGTACCGATTTACCATGTTTTTTGCGCTGGACTTTTCGCGCCGCGCCTTTTGCGTTGCGTGTTTTGTTAGTGCTGCCGGGTATGATTTCTCGGCGGCTCAAAATAACATTTACTCTTTTTAAAACCTTAAATGGAGGTGCAGTATGGATAAGTTGTCATTTGGTGGGCTCTTCAGTGCTGGGAAACGCTTGTTTTTCGGTGTTGTTGTAGTTGGCGCGGCAGGGATGGCGTGGGCACAGGGGGCGGATACCGCCTATGTGCCATTTATTGTGAACGTAGATGCCACGGTCAAGGCTGAACG
>JAITUP010000213.1 GCA_031286265.1 Chitinispirillales bacterium
TTTTTGGTGACAGGGGCTCCGCCCCCGTAACGCCCCCATTCTAAAACCTAATACGCTAAAACCCTTACCCTTAAAACCCTACGGTCGGGTGTAATGCTAAAGTCAAAACAAGTCGATGGGGTGGTTTTGATTTTGATTTTAACATTTTTACCCCGATAGTATGCCCACATGTCCCCCGTAAGCGGTCGCCGCTTATGGGGGACCGCAGGGGGTTATCGTATCGGGGCGTTACGGATGATAAACTATGCTCGAAGTAAGTGAGGATGTACAGTGTACATCCTGCCCTCTGATTGAAAGAGGGAACTTATGAGCCCCGTCCCCAAAAAACAAAACCAAACTCAATAGATAATTGAGGTTAATTACCGCCGGGTTAATAGTGACGGTATTTACTGCAGGGGGGGTGCGCAGACCCGATGGTGCCTGCCCGATTTTGACAGGAATATCCACACTTATCTTCTCGGCATATATTATCTTAAAAATTCGATGTGCGTATGGTAGTTCCACTTCAAATTCAAAATAGCGCCTGCATCGCCCGCGCGGATGCTATTTTGAAGTGGAATGAGCATATAACCTTAAAAACAGGCAGGTTTGCCCCATGTCTAAATTTTTCAATATAGCCGGGCCATGCGTTCCGTGCGAACACTATATGTTCGACCCTATGCGGGGTATTGGCGATGAATTGGTGAGGCTTATCAACGATAGGCAGTATTTCATCATCCATGCGGCGCGTCAGAGCGGCAAGACTACGCTTCTCAAAGCGCTTACCCGCCAAATAAACGCAGAGGGCAAGTATTATGCCCTGTACTGCTCGTTGGAGGCCATAGAGAGATTTGCCGAGCCGGTGCAAGGTATACCGGAGATAGTAAAAAAGATAAAAAATTGCATTGAAGAGCAGGATTTACCGGATGGATTCGCAAAAAACGCCGATTATGACAATGTTACCGGAGTGCTTAAATCCTCGCTTGTGAGATACTGCCGCTCACTCGATAAGCCGCTTGTTCTGTTTTTTGACGAGGCGGATTGTTTAGCCAGCGACACTTTGATTACTTTTTTGAGACAATTGCGCGAGGGCTACATAAACCGTCCTGATGTTCCATTCGTCCACTCCGCAGCTCTTGTCGGTATGCGCAATCTTCGTGACTATAAGGGCGATATCCGCCCCGATTGCGAATCGCGCGGGAGGGTAAGCCCGTTTAATATTGTGACGGAATATATCAATTTAAGAAATTTTTTTCCGGCAGAAATCGCCGAGCTTTACGCGCAGCACACCGCCGAAACGGGGCAGGCATTTGAACAGGAGGCTGTAGATTATGTCTTTGAGCAAACACAGGGGCAGCCTTGGCTTGTAAACGCCATAGCGAGGGAAGCGGTGATGGGGATAACGCGGGAAGACTATTCCCAACCTGTCACCAAAGAACTTGCGGAGCAAGCCATCCAAAACATAATTCTCGCAAGAGGTACGCACTTCGACAGCTTGATGGAGAGGTTGAGAGACCCGCGAGTCCGCAGAGTTATAGAGCCGCTTATTTTAGGCGAAGAGATTATTGAAGAATCGGACGATTATCAGTACACAAAAGACTTGGGCCTGATAAGGGAAATTAATCGCAAAACCGAAGCGGCAAATCCCATATACGCGGAATTGATTGTCAGAGCCTTGAACTTGGATGCCCAAAAATCAATAGACAACGCGCACGAAGACTACACCGTCCCCCGTTACCTGAAAGACGGCAAAATAGACATGGACTTTTTGATAAAGGATTTTCAAGAGTTTTGGCGCGAGAACAGCGAGATTTGGATAAATCGCTACAAAACCAAACTCTACGAATACGACGAGGCCGCCCCGCACTTAGTCTTGCAAGCGTTTTTGCAAAGGGTCTTGAACGGCGACGGATATATCATCCGCGAGATGGCGCTCGGCTCAAAACGGGCCGACTTGTGCGTGGTTTACGACGGACACAAATATCCCATCGAGCTCAAAATCCTGCAAAGCATGAGAAAATCCGCCGACCCTCTGAAACAGATTTCCGAATACATGGATAAAGTCGGCTCAAACACCGGCTGGCTCGTCATATTTGACCGTGATACGGAAAAATCGTGGGATGATAAGATTTACATGAAAAAAGAGCGTGTCGGCGGGAAAGAAATTACTATTGCCGGGTGCTGATGAAGCGTATAAAAAGTCAAAGTCAAAATCAAAATCTTTAAAATCTTTAAAAGCTTTAAAAGCTTTTTAAAATCTTTTGGGGACGGGGCTCTGCCCCGTAACGCCCCGATACAATAGGCCCCCTGCGGTCCCCCATAAGCGGCGACCGCTTACGGGGGACACGTGGGCATACTATCGGGGTAAAATGTTAAAGTCAAACACCGGCCGCGTGAGAGCGGCCAGTGTATTAAAAGATTATCCTATCGAACGCCAATTAGCGTCGACACGCGTTCGCGCCTTCCATCCAATGTGGTGACCGTACCGCGCACTAAATATGTGCCTTCCGATACTAAGCGTCCCTGATTGTCGGTCAAATCCCATGAGCCGATAACGCGGCTGGATCCGCCCGTGCAATTTGCGCAATCGGCGACTTCGATTCTGCTGACGACGTTGCCGGACGCGTCGAAAATTGTCAATACCGAGCTACTGATGCGCCTGCCGTTCCAGTAAAAGTTCATCTCACCCGATGACCTGCTAACCGGGTTCGGGCCTACTGTGAACTCACCGGACGATACGGCGACCGGGGCGATTACGGATGCCTCTTCGTCGCCGCCGACAACCGGGATCTCGCGTTCGACTTCAGCTATTGATACAGCGTCGAGGTCGTCAACGAGTATATAGGCCGTTATGACGTTCAGTTCGTCCCAGCCGTCGCTGTTGTGTGAAACTATGAATCTGCCGATTGTCGAATTGCGCCACGTTTCGAACACCTCATGCAACTGGAGATCAATTGTGTATGTCCTTGTAGCTGGGTCAAACTCAGCGTTGTGTCCGGTAGTGCTTTGCCCCGTGCTACTGTACGTTTGCTGATTCCAGTCTCCGAGGCCGGGGGCGTTACCCGCCAAAACTACATCGACGTTGCCTGTCGGTCTGGCCGCTACCTCAAATACGATGTGGGTCGTGGCAGCTATTTGAGTTGGGGTTAGCGGACTTCCCGTTATGGTTCCCCACTCTCCGCTTACTCCGTTGGTTCCCCATCCACGCTGTCTTAGTACGTTTCCGGCGGCGTCGTTAGGCAGAATCGGAAGGATGAAGGCATTCTCGGGGAGCCAGTCCCATACGGGCGGCGTTCCGTCGCCGACACGCTCAAACGTCAGGATGTCGACGTTCGGGCCGTTCGCGTATGTTGCCGGAATACCCGAGCCGTTGTGAACCGCGAGTGCGCCGCTATTCATAAACACCATCTCGATGATAAAGTTGCCCTCAGGCAGGTAAATAGTATTGCTCGCTTCTATCATCGAAGCGCCTTCCCAATCTCCCGCGGCGCCGTGGTTTCCGGGAATGGTAAACGT
>JAITUP010000004.1 GCA_031286265.1 Chitinispirillales bacterium
AGTGATTATATCATTAAGGAACTCAATACTTTAATCATGCTTAATCGGGGCGGGGAACGTCTTGAGGCTCTTGCTGAACGTGAGAAATACAAAGTATCGGAATTGCTTGACCCTCAAAAGGTACGGGTGTATATGGCCGAAGAAGCCCGTATCAAGCTTGACGGGAGCGAGAAAAAAACCAAATGCCAAACTCTTATTCCTGCAGATATTGACAACGAACTTGGAATAGAGGCTAAGTGCTTTGACAGAACTATAGATGAAATGAACCGAATTCAAGATGAGATTGTTTGGGGGTAAGCGGATGACAGATACTGATATCCTTAATGAAATGATCAAAGACACCGCATTGATAAGGGTGCAGCTTAATGAATACGATAAACCGTACATTCTACTTTGCGAACCTAATGAACCAAATTCTGATGTGGCTATTTATCAACTACCTACAGACGCTATTGTTGTCAAAGCAGATGCTTTCATTTCGCCTGATGGAATTTTCAAAGGTAAAAATGGCGAATGTAAACGTGCTGATTATATCATTATTAGTGCCGAAAAAAAATGTATCCTTTACATTGAGCTTAAAAAAAATAAGGATAATTGGGGAGAAATTGTCAAACAGTTGAAAGGTGCTCAGTGCTTTGTCAAATATTGTCAAGAGATTGGCAATGTATTTTGGAATAAAAGAGATTTTTTAACCGGTTATAAAAACCGTTTTATAAATATTCGCCACATCAGTCGCAAAAAAAGAACAAGGCTTGACAAAGAAAAACAAACTCATAGTACTCCAGAAACAGCGATGAAGATATATAGCCCTGGGCGGCTCCAATTCAATCATATTGCCAATCTTTAAGCAATTAACCTACGCCAACCCCCAAAACCGGAGAGGCAGGGATTCGAACCCTGGGTACCTTGCGGTACAACGGTTTTCGAGACCGCCCCCTTCAACCGCTCGGGCACCTCTCCTTGGAAGTTTTTGTGGCTCGCGAGGGACGCGAGGATTTTTGGTGTAGAACTCAAGCGCCTTGCTCCGGGGTTCGGAGGAAGGCGCACGGTGTAAAACTTTGCGTCCGCTGCTGGGGGCGGCGTTCGCTGATGTGTGCCGGGGGGAAGCGCGTCCCTTTAGGCAGGCATCATTAGGATTGCGGCTACGAGCGACAGAATCGCGTAGAATTCGGGGAACGCGGCAAGGATCATTGTGTTGCCGAAGACGTTGCTCCCGGAACCGACGGCGGCGATGCCGTTGGCTACCAACTTGGCCTGGTGAAGGGCGGAGATGTAGCAGGCGATTGACATGGCGATACCGGCACCCAATATTATGGAACCCTGGAAAAGAGTTACGCCTTCAGAAATGACACCGCTGTACATGATGAAAGCTACGAAGCCGTAAAGGCCCTGAGTCGCGGGGAGAGCGGAAAGAATCAGGACGCTTCCAAATACTTCGGGGCGCTTCTTAATCGCGCCAATCGCGGCCGAACCGCAGGCGCCTAAACCCATCGCAGAACCGGCTCCGGTCACACCAACCATGAGGCCTACCCCAACCCAAGCAAACACACTCGCAAGCAAATTTAAATCCATCATACAAAACCCTCCTAAAAACAATATTGTGTATGGTTATAGTTATTTTTCTACTTTTGCAAAAGGGATATACGGCTTGCTGCCGCCCTCAAACCCGACCGCGCCGTAAAACTCAACAAACGTGAGACGCAAAGGATGGACGAAAGAGCCTAAAGCCGAGAGCCCCAAGTTAAGCGCGTGACCGCCAATCATCACGGCGATGGTCAGCACTACCCCGATAGACGCGAAGTTCGGTTCATCGGCGCCGCCAACGAACATGAACGCTATCTGGTTAACCGCGCCGCCCAAAAGCCCTCCGGCCAAACCGAGCGCGAAAAGACGCAGGTAGGAGAGGATGTTTGAGAGGAAGCCGGTTATAAAGTTATACATCGCCCACAAACCCGTAAGCGGGCGCATGAAAATTATCTTGTCCAAACTGTTGAACAGGAGGAGCATGACAAGCCCGCCGATTGCCAAAGCCTGCCCAACGGCAAACGGTATCTGCAACAGAAACATTTCGCCGATTAGCAGAGGGCCTACGGTAAAAGTTTCAATGCCGAGGTCTAAAAACTGCGTATGCGCTCCGAGAACAACGCCGCCGAAAGCCATGAGTATGGTTGATATGGGCTGCAATCCGGCGAAAAAGCCGCGTTCTCTCATCTGTACGTAAGACTGGATCGCCATGCCTAAAAATACCTGTACGAACCCGACTAAAATCGCAAAACTCATTGCCGGGAATACCGCCCCTTCCGAGGCCAGCGGCGCGAATGTTTTCACGTCTATGGAGGGGAGTAAACCGCCTTCCCCGAATATCGGGAAACCAAACACACCGTTGAGCAGCACGCCGCACAACATGGTGGAGAGGCCGAGCATAAGGCCGAGCCCAAAAATCGGCTTCATCTTGGGGCCAACTTTACCCATCGCTATAGCGGAGGCCAGCGCGATTACGAAACCGTAGCCGGCATCGCCTAAGCAGAGACCGAAGAACAGAGTGAAAAACGGCGCCACAAACGGGGCGACGTCAATCTCACGGTAGCCGGGGAGCGAGTAGAGACCCAAAACCGGCTCAAACAGCCTGCTGAACGGGCGGTTTTTGAGTTTTACCGGCACATCTTCTCCGGAGGCCGGGTCGCGGAACGATACGTAGGCGGGGAAGTTTTGCAAAAACGCGGCTACGTTCGCTTCGTCTTTTTGCGGCACCCATCCCGAAAGTTTCAGCAGCTTCCCTTCCGCTTCGGAGACCATTGACAAGCTGGCCTCTTCAAATTTTAATTTGTCGACCTGCTCACCAAAGAATTTTTCAACCTCGGCGACGTGCGCGGCGATTCTTTTGATTTCGGCGCTGGCTTCATCGCGCTGTGTTGCGAGCGCGGCGAGTTTTTCTTCCATCGCCTTGAGGCTCATGTCGGGCAGACGCACTTCTTCGGCGGCAACTTCCGGGGCTTCGCCTCTAAATATCACCACAAAATAGGCAAGGCCGCCTTGATCCGCTATCTTCTCTATTCTAAGTTCAGGGCTGTTCAACTGTTCAAATTTTTTGGCCTGCGTGACGTAGAACTTCATCTCTACCCCCACGCTTTGCAGGCGCTTTACGGACTTCGGGTCGAAGTTGCCCCACGGGGTCAAGGTTGCGCGGTCTTTGCTTAGGGTCGCAGACTCCTGTTCAATTTTATCCTTTTTGGCCTCGCACTGCTCGTAGCGGTTAAGGAGTTCCATGGCGCATGGCGCGGGCGCGCTTGCGGCGGCGATATTTTCCGCGGCTTGCAGTTTTTTAAGAGCGACGGCGATACGCTTTGTGCGCTGAACCTCGGCGAGAAGCTCCTGCACAACGGGCGTGTCGGCGGGCTGTTCGGACGCGATGTGAACTACGCCGAGACCCCTGAGTTCCTCAAGGAATTTCTCCCGCTCCCTGTGGTAGAGCAGAAGGTCCATTTTTCTCATTTTGACTATCATATTACGCGGCCTCCGCGGCTAACTTTACCTTGAGGATTTTTTGGGACGATTTCGCCAAATTATCCTCGTCTTCCATGAACCGCTTAATTTTGCGGATCGCTTCGTTGTACTCGGGGATTTGCACCTTTTCGTACAAGTTGACCTTTTGCGTGGTTTTCTTACGCGCGTATTCCAATATCGAAACTTTTTTTCTTGCCAGTTCAAGACTGATTTTGAGTTCGGCAAGGCGCTTGAGGATTTCGACGCCGTCTGGTATCCACGCCGCTTCGGTTACGAGACTGTAGCGGTTTACGTTGAATGTGGCTTTTTCGAGTATCGGCGTCCTTACGCCCGCGATCTTTTTGACGATAACGTCGACCTTGTTGACCGTGACGAGACCGGCGGGCATTTCGCCCCACAGCCTGTCGGACTCGGCAAGCGCGGCGTGTTCTTCTCTAATCTGCTTCTCAAAACCGGACGCCTGCTCCTTGGCTTTCTTCACCTCAAGACGGAGAGCCGACTCTTTGGCGATGAGCGTAGGCAGCGCGTTCTCCCGTACCTTCAGCTCGCGGTTGAGCTGTTGCAGGAACGTTTTGTTGTATTGAAATTTTATAGCCATTAATCGTCACCTTATTAAAGTCA
>JAITUP010000019.1 GCA_031286265.1 Chitinispirillales bacterium
GGATTGCCTTACGGCGAGATAAACAAGTTGCGGGTCAAGCCCGCAATGACGGATTTTGAGACAGCCCCTGCCAAATGCCCCACCAACCCCACAAGAATGAACATCGCCCTCCCCATTCAAACGACCCTTTGTTGTCCCAAACATTACGGAGCGGTATCAGGGGGTTAGGCGACACATTTTAAAAAAAGGTTTTAAAAATAGGTTTTAAAATTAAAAAAACGCTATGGGACGATAGTAGTCTTGATATATTTTAGCTGTTATGATACATAATAGCTTTTGCTGGATAGCCACGTGGAAAATCACCGACCGTTGCAATTTGAACTGCACGTATTGCGATTCGTCAATAATGAAACGTGCCGATGCCTCGGAGGAGATCGACAGGTTTGAGGTTATTGACCGTATCGGCGCATACAAGCCGCGTATTTTGAACATCAGTGGCGGTGAGCCGATGTTAGTTAAGGAATTGCCCGAACTTCTGTCAAAAGCAAAAAAAACATGGGATCCATATATTAGGATAGTACACAACGGCACCGCGCCGGGCAAATTTGAGAGTTCATTTCCATACATCGATCGTCTTGTAATAAGTATAGACGGCCCCGGAGAAATAAACACGGCGACACGCGGGCTCGGCGGCGATGCCGTCCTCGAAAAAATCGCGAATTTGTTTGATACGCGCCCGGCAAATTCGCCGCCGCTTCCTGAAATAACGGTCAACACCGTCGTTACCGAAAAAAATATAGACACGTTGCCGAGTTTCGCCGCCCAGATCGCGTCCGTTTCCCCGCTCGTCAATCTTGCGTTATTGCCGGTTATGCCCGTGGAAGACGAATTATCAATACTGAAAGACAGAGAAAAAGGTTATCGCCGATTTTTGGATATTTACGCAAAGATGAAAGCCGTTCACCCGCTAACGGCGCATAATTTCGACTGCGTCATGCGCCATGACGATTTACGGAAAATTCAGTGTTACAATCAATATTTCACAATAAGATTTTCACCGCGCGGCGAACTTTTTACATGCGGAGCCAGTCTGAGCTCGCAATTTCGTAGGTCGGACAACGTTGTTGGGAAAATCTTTAAAAAAGGCGGAATTAAAAAAGCGTTTACAATGATGATGAAAACCGTCAAAGGCAAAATGGGAAAAATCGATTTTACATGCAGAAATATGTGTAATTGCGAGAGTTGGTTAGACATGTTGTTTTTAGGAATGAACACCGGATACGCACCCATAATATTACGCGGATTTAAAGGACGGTTTGACGATGACGATTATCAAAAATTAGATCAATTCGTCAGATCAAAAATCAATCCGAATTTTGATATTAATTGGTTTAAGGGGCTCGTAGAGACAAACTGAGTCAATTATGGCAGATATACAAATACAAAACATAACGGAAGCGACACGTGACAAATGGTTAGCCGTTGCCAAGGCCTGTCCCTATGCTACGTATTTCCATACGCCGCATTGGTACGAATCGATTGTCCCCAATCAAAAGCATATCGCGCTGGAAATAATTTTTGACGATAATGTATCGGCTATTATTTCTTTCGCTAAAATTAAACGCAAGGGCGGGCTGTTAGTCGACCATTTTTCATCGCCCGGCGGTACGTATGGCGGATGGATCAGCGCATCACCCCTAAATGATCAGCACGTTAAAATACTAACTGATGTGTTGTTATCGAAGAAAAATCTAACGTTCAAAGCGAATCCGTTTTGTCCGTCGCCAACGCCAGATATTTTTTTTAGGGATCACACCCATATCCTTGATTTAACAAAGGGTATTGACAAGATTTATAATGGATTTTACAGAGGCCATAAAAGCGCGATAAACTGTGCCGTACGGAATGAAGTGATAATCAGGGCGTCGGAATCTTTGGAAGAATGGGATAAATATTACGAGCTTTATATGGATTCTATTGACAGGTGGCGGCGTATGCACGATTCCAAAGCCCCCAGAACTATTTATCCGCGATCTTTCTTTCGCCGTCTCCATATGGCTCGCACTGGCCGCGAAGTTCTTTGGTTAGCGTTTAAGGATAACGAGCCAATCGCCGGAGCGTTGATTTTTTACTGGAACAGGCACACGGTCTATTGGCACGGTTCCGCGTCGGCTAAACATTTTCACCTTAAGCCGAACAACCTGCTCCACTGGGAAATCATCAAAGACGCGATAAACAAAGGCTATGAAATCTACGACTTCAACCCCAGCGCCGGTTTCGAGGGCGTAGAGTCATTTAAGGAACGATTTGGATCAACACGCATATCATTTCCAATGCTAATAACCCGTACCCCACTACGTTCACTAATTGCCAAAATTATACAATCAGGCGAATCATCATAAAATTATCTCAAATTTTTCGAGTCCCGTCCACAACAACGCGGATGCAATTTTGAAGTGGAATAAGCATATCCTCAAAAAAAACTTGCATTTCTATTGTTAAATAACGTATCTTAACAGAAGATTTTAACTAACGGAGCGTAGCGCAGTCCGGTTAGCGTGCATGGTTCGGGACCATGAGGTCGGAGGTTCAAATCCTCTCGCTCCGATATCAAAAAAGTAGCGAAATCCGCTCAAAAATAGCGTTTTTCGCTTTTTTTTGGTCATTCCACTTTAAGATGGCACCTGCGTTGCCCGGCGACATCACGGAGTAACGTGCAGTTGTCGGGCAATGTGGGTGCTGTTTTAAAGTGGAACTACTATTATCTTGAAACATTTTTTATCGACCGAAATATGAACGATACCGATACCGTCAATGAATACAACCTCGAACGTCTCACTCACAGTCAGGCGAATCAGCGTATTGAGGAGCGCCCCGCAATAATTGTTCCGCTTGGCGGATGCGAGCCTTTCGGTGATGAAGAGGCGCTTGGGGCGGAATCGGCCCGTGTCAGCGAAATCGCCGGGGAGCTATCAAAACGATGCGGTGTGCTGGTTGCCCCGCTTGTCCCTTTTGCCTGTTCGGCTCCGTTTATGGCGTTTGCCGGGGCGGTGGGGGTGAAGCCGCGGACGTTTGTCAATATGCTGTGCGAGATATTGCACGGATATATTTTTCAGGGAGCAAACAGGTTTTTTTTGATTAATGCCGCGATGTTCAATATGGAGCCGATTGATGAAACGGCGCGGCGGCTTGAAAATAAATACCCGCAAGTCAGGGTTGTATCATATAACATTAACGCCGCGGACAGCCGCCATAACGCGGTTCATTATCGTACATGGAAAAGACGGGGGAGGGATCCGCAAAAGCTTCGATCGCTCTTCCCAGACGGGTTGCTGTCGCCGTCGGATATCGGCGTAACTCCAGAATGCCTCGACCGGATGGCGGAATCGATACGGAAGGAAATCGAGGTGGGATGATGACGTTTGCGGTATTGTCTATCGGCAGCAATATCGATTGCCGTGAGTCCAATATCGCCGCCATGGAGCGAGAATTGGGGGCGATATTGGAAGGCATGAAGTCATCCGATTTAATGGAAACGTCGCCTGTCGATGTGGATGAGCCTCAACCGTTTTATCTCAACAAAATCGTCGCCGGGCGCTACGTTGGCAATCCGTATCAACTGTTGGATGTTTGTCACGCTATAGAATTATCTCTCGGCAGAGTTCGTGAAAAGCCGAAATCGGCGCGTACGGCGGATGTTGATATATTGATTTTTGGCGATATGGTGATTAATGACGGGGTTGTCGGCCATGACGGGGTGTTATCGGGGCTTGTTGTTCCGCATCCTCAAATTTTGAACCGGCGTTTTTGCCTTGAGGGGTTAATGCAGATAGACCCGTCAATTATCATTCCCGGCGCGGCCGGCGCCACAGTGGGGGAGTTATACAAAAACATGGGCGCGGACGTTGCCGCGCAGGATGTACTGTATAGGCTGTATGAACCTTGCTCAACTTTGGTTCAATAACATCATATTAACCCGGCGGTAATTGACCTTGACGTTAAAATCAAAGCCTTTAAGGTCTTTAAAATCAAAATCTTTAAATTCAAATTCTTTTTTGGTGACAGGGGCTCCGCCCCCGTAACGCCCCCATTCTAAAACCTAATACGCTAAAACCCTTACCCTTAAAACCCTACGGTCGGGTGTAATGCTAAAGTCAAAACA
>JAITUP010000161.1 GCA_031286265.1 Chitinispirillales bacterium
GTATGCCCACATGTCCCCCGTAAGCGGTCGCCGCTTATGGGGGACCGCAGGGGGCTATCGTATCGGGGCGTTACGGGGCAGAGCCCCGTCCCCAAAAGATTTTAAAAAGCTTTTAAAGATTTTGACTTTGACTTTTATTTTGATTTTGATGTTCCAATCCAATAGATCGTCTCGCTTCGCTCGCGATGACGGGCTTTTGGCATATCTTTACTAAAACATCAGCCTAATGGACAATCTGGGTTAAAAAAAGATTTTTAAAAAACGTCCTACCGGTAATTATCCCGGGAAAAATAAGTTTGCGAACACTACCGCCATCGTTATCCCCACAATGTCGGACGTGAGCGCGGCGGGTAAGGCGTGGCGGGTTCGCTGGATGCTTACCGAACCGAAGTAGACGGCTAATATGTAAAAAGTCGTATCCGTCGTTCCATGCATCACCGATGATATGAAAGCAGGTAAGGAATTGGGATCGTTGCCTACAAGCTCGGCCATGTAGCCGAACGCACCGGTCCCCGATAGCGGGCGGAGCAGGGCATGGGGGAGGACTTCGGGAGGCATTCCGATTAGCTGCGTATATTTTCCCGCGAAGTCTGTGAACAAATCAAGCGCGCCGCTTGCCCGCAGCATCCCTATCGCCACAAAAATCGCCACAGTGAAAGGGATAATCCGCACCGCGGTGTGGAATCCTTCTTTCGCGCCTTCGGTGGCCACTTCGTAGACCTTAACGCCATAGAGATATCCGCCTAAGAGCAGACCGCCCATCAATATCGGTATCAACCATGTTGACGCGCCGGCTACGCAGGCCATGAAATCGACGGCGAGCCCCGATTGGTTGCTGTGCATGACAAACTCGGCGATGGAGTAGGGGATGGCGGCTATGAATGCCGCTATCGCGATCCAGGCCACGATTTTTCCGAAAACACCGGGCGGGCTGAGTTCAGGTTCTTCGGTTGTCGCCTCAGGTTTGTCTTCGGTTGCCGCTGCCGCTTGAGCGCTTTGGACAGGATTGTCTTTGCTGCGTTTACTCAACAGCTTTGATACGAAGATCGCGGCGGTGGTGGAGCATATCGATGCCATTAGCCCGGGAATAATGATGCTGCCAGGGCTGTTTGCGCCGGCGGCGGCGCGTATTGTTATTACTCCGAGCGGCAATAAGGTTACGCTTGATGTATTGATGGCTAAAAACAGGCACATCGCGTTTGTGGCGGTGCCTTTTTCCGGGTTGAGTTTGTTGAGTTCGGCCATCGCTTTTAGCCCCATGGGCGTGGCGGCGCTACCGAGGCCGAGCATGTTGGCGGCCATATTCATTATCATTGCGCTCATGGCGGGGTGGTCGTGCGGGACTTCCGGGAAGAGCCATTCCATGACCGGCCTGATCCCCCGCGTTATCGCCCTCATCAGCCCTGCGGCCTCGGCGACTTTCATGATTCCAAGCCATAGCGCCATTCCGCCAATCAGGCTAAGCGCGAGAGTCACGGCAGACTTGGCCGAATCAAATGAGGCCTTACCCACGACATCCATCCGGCCGGTATAGGCGGCTACAAGGATGCTTATGATGATGAGATAGAGCCAAATGACGTTTATAACGGCCGGCTTCTTGTTGGGTATTGCCATTTAAAATCGGTTCCTGTCCCTAAAACGCGCTGTTCGTCCGTAATATACCATACGCCGCCAAAAAATGCAAATAAAAAAGACGGTAATATAAAAAAAGGCGGGAAGTGAGCCCTGCCCATCTAATTATTCAATAATACAAAATATTTTTTATTTGAATTTTGATTTTACGGGTCAATGGCTACAAATTTCCACTCTCCGATATTTCTTTTTTCGCTGTCAAAATTCACTCCTACCTTAAACAGTTTTTTCCCGCTTCTTGTCCACGGTAGCAGATATTCTTTTGTGTCGATTTGCGCCAGCGCTTCATCTGCGGTTTTGTCTAACTTAAACTCGAAGCAGTACACAAAATCTTTTACCTCCACAAGCGAGTCCATCCGTCCGTTCGACGTGCGTACTTCGGAGCGGCAGTTGAGGCCTAACTGGTTGAATGTCAGGTGCACAACGGTTCGATAGTAGTTTTCGGTTTCCTCGATTATGTCGTAAGGCACTCCGGCCATGTATTGGCGTATGGTGTTTATCGCTTCTTCGATGTCGCCGCTACGCAAGGCTTTTGGTAATTTGCTTATTAACGCGCTCGAGATATTATCGGGTGCTTGCAGGTATTGCTTAAGCAGTGATTTCGCGAATGACGAGCGCACTTCGAGATTTGGGTAGTCGAGTGTAAATTCTTCGTTTTCTTCGTCGTAGTCCGTTATTGTTAGATACCCGCTTTGGTAAAGCACCGGTTCCGCTTTCATGTTTTCGACATCGTACTTGCAAAATTCTTCTAATGTAACCCGCATATCACTCAAATCGGCGATATTTATCTTTTGATCGGTGATGAGTTTCACCAAAAAGTTAGGCGAGCCGGTTTCATACCAGTAGGGATCGTATTTTCCGCTTTTCTTAAAGTGGTTTAGTAAACCGAAGGGATTATATACCTTAAGATGTTTTTCTGAAAATCGGTATCCGTTGTAGTATTCGCGCAGTTTTAACATGTATTCTTCCCTGTCTCTACCCGTTTCTTTCAAAATTTTCTCAATTTCCGGCTCAAAATCCCGCTCCAACTCCTCCTGTGTGATGCCGCAAATATCCGCGTAGCAAGGGTCGAGGGTCAGATCGCCCAAGTGGTTGAGGTCGGAAAACACGCTCACTTTGGAAAATTTGGTCACACCGGTTAGAAGCAAAAATCGCAAATATTCATCGGACGATTTGAGAACGCCGTAAAAACCTCTGAGTTCATCCCTGATATCATTGTGGTTAGCAGAGTTATTTATGGTGTCGAGTAGCGGCTTATCGTATTCATCAATAATTACCACTGTTCTCTCGCCTGTTTTATCGCTGAGTTTTTGTATCAGACTCGCAAATTGATTGGCGCGGTCATAATCCTCAAGAACTATCCCGTGTTTTTCGGCTACTAATTTTAATTGGCGCGAAATGGAAGCGGAAAGGGTATCTAATCCATTTTTTACGTAGTTACCCGGATTCAAATCAATTTTAATTACCGGGTGCTTCTTCCATTCCCAATCGAGAGAATTGATATCCAAAGCCGGCCGACTGGCAATTTCGCCGAACAACTCGCGGCGGCCTTCAAAGATTGCTTTTAACGTCGAGCAAAGGAGTGACTTCCCGAACCGCCGAGGGCGCGAAAGGAAAAATGATTTGCCGGAACCGGTTATCCAATCATGAATGTGCGCGGTCTTGTCTACATAAACAAAACCTCGCTCGCGGATATCCGTGAAATCCTGAATACCTATGGGGAGTAATCGTTTCATAGTAACAGTAAAATAATATATGCCAACAGTATACTCTGATTTTTTTCACTTATCCCATTTTCTTGATTTCCGCGCTAATTTTTTTTGCCATGTCTTCCGGTGCGAGTCCGTGCTCCGCTTTTAGTTTCGCGACGTCGCCGTGGGGAATGAATTTGTCGGGAAGCCCGAAAGAGAGTATTCGTGTTTGTTTGTTTGACTGGGTGGACAGGCTTAGAATCGATGTGCCGAAACCTCCTGTGAGCGTGTTATTTTCGAATGTCGCTATCAGCGGATATTTTGAGAAAACCTTCTTGTAAAAACCGGCGTTCAACGGTTTTGCGAAGCGTGCGTCGATGAGCGCGGCGTAGATGCCTTGATCCGCAAGCAGTTCGCGTGTCTGGTGCGCGTCTGTGTACATATCGCCAAGAGAGATCAGAGCGACATCGGCGCCTCTTTTTATTAGTTTTGGCGTAGCGATTTCTATTTTTTCAAAATCTTCGGCATACATGGACTCAGGGACGTTTCCGCGCGGGTAGCGGATGAATACCGGGCCGTTTGTGTGCTCGATGGCGGTATACATCATGTCTCGTAATTCTTTTCCGTCCCTCGGCGCCATCACTATCGCGCCGGGTATTGTGTTTAAATAGGATATATCGAAATTTCCATGATGCGTGGGCCCGTCGTCCCCGACTAATCCCGCCCTGTCTATGCAAAAAACCACGCCGAGTCCGTCGAGCGCTACATCCACCATCAACTGATCGTACGCTCTTTGCAAAAAGCTTGAGTACATCGCGACGACCGGCTTCAGGCCTTTGAGCGCAAGCCCGGCCGCGAATGTCACGGCGTGCCCTTCGGCGATTCCTACGTCAAAAAATCTGTTGGGGTATGTGTCTTTGAATTCGTTTAGCCCGGTGCCGTCGGGCATCGCGGCCGTTATGGCGACTAATTTTTTGTTGGTGCGTCCTAATTCTACCATCGTTTGGCCGAATACGCTGCTGTATGTGGGTCTTTGCGCCGATCCTTTTATGATGTCGCCCGTTTCCCGCGCGAATTTACCGACACCGTGAAATTTTGTAGAATTGTCTTCCGCGTGCGGATATCCCTTACCTTTTTTGGTAATGGCGTGAACTAGAACGGGGCCTCTGATATGCTCTTTAAGGGATTTGAATATGCCGATCATATCTGTGAGGTTGTGCCCGTCTATCGGCCCGAAGTAGCGTAAGCCCATGTCTTCAAACAGTTTGCCGGGGATAACTATATGCTTGAGCCCGCCGTCGACGGCGCGGATCATATCGCGCAGGTTTTTGCCGATGTTTGTGCGTTCGTGGCTGCTCAGGAGGTTCCAGACGTAGTCTTTCGCCTTGTTGTACCGCTTGTCGGTGAGCATTTTATTAAAATATCGTGAAAGCGCGCCCACATTTTTTGATATGGACATCTCGTTGTCGTTCAGTATGACGGTCATGTTGGTCTGTGACGATCCGAGATTGTTCAGCCCCTCAAACGCGAGCCCGCCGCTCATCGAGCCGTCGCCTATGACGGCTACTACGGAGTGTTTCTCGCCGAGTATGTCGCGCCCGAGCGCTAACCCGAGCGCGGCGCTTATTGAAGTGGAGGCGTGCCCGACCGAGAAGTTGTCGTATTCGCTTTCGGATATGCGCGGAAAGCCGCTCAGTCCGCCGTGTTGACGTATGGTGGAAAACGCCTCACGTCGGCCTGTGAGGATTTTATGAGCGTATGCCTGATGCCCAACGTCCCAAACGATTTTATCGTTGGGCGTGTCGTAGCAGTAGTGCAACGCCAATGTGAGCTCCACCGTGCCGAGGCTTGACGCCAAGTGTCCGCCTGTCCGGCAGATATTCTCAATCAGGAATTCCCTGATCTGTTCGGCAAGGGCGGGTAGCTTGCCCGTGGAAAGCGCCCTAAGATCGCCCGGTGAGTTGATAGTTTCAAGAATATTCACTAAACCTTGTCCTTTTTTTAGCTCCACAAAATATACATCATGCCCAACATCCATAAAAAAAAATCAAAAAATACATATTTTTTCTACGCCGCGTCCCCGCCATGTACTATATTGCATATAACTCCGCTGCACGAATTACCTATTATATCCCCCGTGGTTCGGTTTTCAGGATATGGGTTTCAGGGTAGTTGGTTTTGGATTTGAAAAAATAATATTAAACGAATAGGACAGCAATAAAATGCCACATACAAAAAGAACCGAATCTGCGTTTGAAGCGCAATATCTTGCGGATCTTACCGAAATCGCCGTCAAGGCAAACAGCATAGAGTCCGAGCTCTACAAAAACTACAACGTCATGCGCGGCCTGCGCAAGCCCGACGGTACCGGCGTTCTCGTCGGCCTGACCAGCATTGGCGACGTACACGGCTATATCATGGACGATGGTGAAAAAGTTCCGGTTGCCGGACGCCTGCGCTACCGTGGAATAGATATCGACCATATTGTTGAGGGATTTCAGCGCGACAAACGCTTCGGATACAACGAGATCGCCTACCTGCTTCTCTTTGGCGGCTTGCCGACCGCGGATCAGGTACAGCTTTTCAGAGGTATGCTCGATGTATGCCGCGAGCTTCCCGAAGGATTCATGGAGAACATGATTCTCAAAGCGCCCACGCCGGATATCATGAATAGTTTGGCGCGATCGGTGTTGGCCAGCTACTCCTACGACGAAAATCCCGAATCGCTCGACATACAAAACGTGTTGCGCCAGTGCATAGAACTCATCGCGCGTTTTCCCACGTTTGTCGCCTACGGATATCAGGCAAAGCGCCATTTTTACGATAATGACAGCCTCGTCATCCACAAGCCGCAAACCGGCATGAGTACGGCGCAAAATTTTCTGCACATGCTGCGTCCCGATTCATCGTTTACCGATCTCGAAGCGGAAACGCTCGACCTTGCGCTCGTGTTGCACGCCGAACACGGCGGCGGCAACAACAGTACATTCGCGCTGCACGTCGTAACCTCGTCAGACACCGATACGTATTCGGCGATAGCCGCCGCGGTAGGGTCGCTCAAAGGTCCGAAGCACGGTGGAGCGAACATCAAAGTCTCGGCGATGATTCAGGATATTGAAGAGGGGGTAAAGGACTGGAAGGACGACGACGAAGTTTCAAATTATCTCACGAAAATTATCAACAGAGAAGCGTTTGATAAAACCGGGCTTATATACGGGATGGGTCACGCCATATACACATACAGCGATCCACGGTCGATCATCCTGCGTAACAAGGCTGAAGAACTCGCCGCGTCCAAATCGCGCCTCGACGAATTCAATCTTTTGCGTTCAATCGAACGGCTGACGCCGACAGTGTTCAAAAAAGCCAAAGGCAACGTCAAAGTGATGGCGGCGAACGTAGACATGTATTCCGGTTTCGTCTACAGCATGTTAAACATCCCGCAGGAGCTATATACGCCAATTTTCGCGATAAGCCGCATAGCCGGCTGGTCGGCGCACAGGATAGAAGAACTGATAAGCGGCGGTAGAATAGTTCGCCCGGCGTACAAAAGCGTATCAGAGCCAAAACCGTTCATACCGTTAGATGAAAGGTCGTAGATAAAATTAAAGGATAATCGCAAATCATCCGATATACGTAAAATGTGCGGGATTTAATGTTTTTCACAGGAGAAAACAAACCATGAAAATGGGCTACGGCGCATACAAAAGCACTCAGGCGGAAACCACCGACCAGGGTAAACTCATCCTCGTAACCTACGACGTGGCCATAAAGCACGCGAAACTCGCCGTGGAAAAATTTGGGGACCAAAAAGCGATAGAAGAGCGCGTAAAGCACATTTTCAAAGTTCAGGACGCTCTCGAAGAACTACAGCAATCCCTGAACATGGAAGCCGGAGGCGAAATCGCGATGAATCTATACAATTTATACGGATATATGTTCCGCACCACGGTAGACGCCAATATTACAAACGACAAGAGCGGGGTAGAGGAAGTAATAACCCATTTAGAGGCCTTGCGTGACGCCTGGGCTCAGGCCACAATGAAAGCGAAAGCCGAAACGACGCCGGACTTGAATTTCGATAACATGGCGATCAGCGGCTAGTGAGTATTTCCGCCCGGCCCGTGCTGTTCACACGCAAGCTACACGCCCCGTTTGCGCTGATTATTACACGATAATCAATTTGTGTATACCCGTCGTTTTCGTTTCTCCCGCCATTGTTACGGCTTCTCCCGTCGGCATTGTTTGGGCGCATGACTATGGTGTGCGGATTAAGCCCCATACTGAATACGAATTCGTGCGCTTCTTCTTCCGCTTCTTGATTTATCAGGAATAGCGGGACGTTTTTGATTTTTTTTCGATGCAAAAACGGCTCAACTTCTCTTGTGCGCAGTTGGCGGATATCGTTTCTGCGGCCTTGGGCTATAATCCATGCGCTGTTGTCTTTGTGTGTGACGACGTTGATTGTTGAATTTCCTCTTGTAAATTCGAGGTTTTCGGTTTTTGAGTTTATTGATGTGTATGCCGCTGTTATCGCGATAATGAGCGCGGTTGCCGCTCCCGCTCTTAGCATATAGGCGCCGCGCAGTTTTTGGTACACTGTGCAGAGCCCGGCCATAAACGCTGTCATTACAAAAAGTTGCAACGCGGTTGTTTTTGGGACGACGATTTCGCTGAACGATATCAATTCGCAGTATTTGCCTAAATGTATTAATATTACCAAAACTTTTTCCGCGCACCAAACCGTTATGTTGGCGAGGAAATTGATTGGCGACAGGACGATCGCGGCGAAAAAGAGCCACATCGCCGCGGACATTAGCGGTATCGCTATCAAGTTAAAAAATATTCCGTATAGAGACAGCGCTCCGAAGTGATGAAGAAGCGGGGGAGCGGTGGCCGCGAATCCGGCTACCGATACCCAAAACGGAGACAGCGTTTTTTTGACGATGAATTCTATCGGTTTATTGTGGATTTTTTCACTCACGGCGCGCGTTAGCGTGTTGAAGACCGGCTGCATCATGATAATCCCCGCCGTCGCCGCGAACGATAGCTGAAATCCCGGCGCGAACAGGCTGTACGGCGATATGTAGAGCCAAAATACGCCGGCGATTCCAAGCGAGTGCACGGTGTGATTTTTCCGCTGGATCATCGTCGCTACGCAGACGAACGTGACCATCACGGTTGCCCGGAAGAGCGAAGGGATGAAGCCGATGAAAAACAGATAGAACCATAGCGCGGCAAGGGAGATGAGCGTTTTATGTTTCTTGGAGAGTGGCAGCAGTCCGAGCGCGGCAAAGATTGCGGAAAAGAGCAGCGCCGCGTGAAAACCGGAAATGGCGAGCAGGTGGACGATACCGGATTTTCGGAATAATGTATTGAGTTCGTTTGTTAGATGCTCTTTTTCGCCGAGAAACGCGGCATGGAATATCCTGCGGACATCGTGATTTGTGGATTTATTGATGACGTTGTGCACTTGCAGTCTCAAGAGATGGGAGATATGGTCGAATGGCAAAGATTGTTTCTTTGTTGAGGGGTTTTCGGCCGATGGAGCCTGCCCGTCTGCCGATAGCCCGCCCTCATCACTCAATATTCTGCTGATTAAAAAACCGCCATGTATGTTACTGACCGCAAAATATTCCCGTTGATCAAACCCAAGCGGCCCCGCCGCCGGTCTTGGCGCGTTGTATCTGCCCTGAACCGTGATCATGCCATAAGGCGGCACTGTCCCGCGCGATGTGAACAGCAGCGTCTTGCCCGTGAGCGCCTGACCGACCGCCGCGTCGTCTGCGCCGGCTACCCTGCCCCTGAATCTGTTGTTTGTCCTGCCGCCCGCATATACGGTTTGCGCTACAGGGCTTGTTATCCGTACCGTAAGCGTAAAAATTTGGCTATATTCGCTGATTTCTTCCATTTTCCGGTAAAAATCCCTTATTCCGAACTCCGCGCCGGCAAAGAGCGCCGCTCCGCTGATCGCGAAGAATATTGCCCTCAAAATTGGGCGACGGCACAAAATTCCGCTTGCGGTCGAAATAATCATTGACAATATCAGTATTATATTGTACAATGATATGTCGGGCGTATAGTCCGGCACAGACGCGAGGGTGGTTTTTGCGGCGCAGATTCCGGCTGAAATGCCGCAAAACGACGCGAAACCGGGCAGGCGCGACCAATAGGACAGGCCCGGAAATACCTTGGCGATTTTCATTAATCTTTTAACACGATGGTTTATGGGTTAATAAACTGGGTACAACGCGAGATAAAACCGGCACAACGCGAACTATAATTATAAATATAATACATGTACGAAATAAAAACGTGTTCTTTTTACAAAATTATTGTATATTATAGATGATGGCTCATAAACCTTGTTAAATTGAGGAGAGTGACACTTTGTCGGCGTGCAAGAAATACAAAATACTGCTTGTTGATGACGATATGCTCATCAGAGACATGATTTACAGGTTTCTTTCGACGGGAGGAAGGGAATATGAGGTCTTGACGGCGGATTGCGGCGACAGCGCCCTCGCGATGCTCGAAAATGAGAAGGTCGATTTAGTGCTGTCCGATATCAATATGCCGGGCATAAAGGGTTTTGATCTGCTCAAAGTCGTCAAACAACGCTATCCGAACGTCAAACGGGTGCTCATCACAGCCTACAATGTAGAAGACTATATAGACCTCGCGCTCAGTCACGACATAGGAAATATTTTCGTAAAATCGGTGCCGTTCAACTTCTCCGAACTCGATATAATCCTCGCTAATTTGTTAGAAGAGAGGATATTCGGCCTTGAGAGGCATTTTGCCAAAGACGTTGAAATCCGCCGCTTCCTGATACGCCGCTCCAACAACTTGACCGGTGAAGCCCAGACGATCGTGTCGATAGTCGATGATACCGAGAGGGGGAAGAAATTTGAGTTAGTGTTGGTGGAATTGCTCACAAACGCCATTTTTTACGGTATAGGCAACGAATGTCCAAACAATAGGCAAAACTGGGACTACGACATAGAATTGACCGAAGAAAACGCCATAGAAGTCGCCGTCGCGACGGATGCCGAAAAATACGCGATTTCGGTGAAAGACAAGGGAGGGCGGCTCAAAAAGCAGGACGTGCTTTACTGGCTGAACAGACAAATCACATCAGACAAAGACGGGATGCCGCTCGGTCTGCTCGACACGCACGGCCGCGGTCTCTTCATCGCGCGAAACTACATAGACAGGCTGATAGTAAATATAGACAGAGACCGGCAGACGGAAGTAATCGCCATTAACTATCTGGATCAGGATTATTTGGGGTCTAAACCTATATTCATCAACGAGTTGTGATGATTTTCAAAAAAAATCACACGGCAATTCCGCGGTTATCTCACATTGACGCCCCGTGTACGGGTGAATAAACGACAACGATTCACAGTGCAGGGCTTGACGCGAGAATCCGCAATGTTCACTAGAACCGTAAGTTTTATCGCCAACGATAGGAAACCCCGCCGCCGCGAGATGAACGCGAATTTGGTGGGTGCGGCCGGTGAGAGGCTTTATCGTCAACATCGATAAGCCGTTGTCGAGATGCCGCACATCCTCTATTGTTGTTGACGCTGGTTTTCCGTTGTCACAAACCTTAAATTTGAACGGTACGCCGCTATTTTTATCCGCGGATATTGGACTGTCGATCATAAATGGTGTTTTGAAATCGGGTTGCCCGCCAATAATCGCCCTATATATTTTGGTAATCCGCCCTTCATTAAACATTACCGCAAATTCCTTCATCACCTCTGAATTTTTAGCGATGAGTACCACTCCCGAAGTATCTCTATCGAGCCGGTGGACAGGATGGCAGCCGGGGTAGGGCGGGGTATTGACGCATCGGAGCTGGTATACTAGGTTATTGCGGAACGACCGCCCGGCGCGGTGGACAAGGAGATTCGCGGGCTTGTCTACGGCCAATATCCATTCGTCTTCAAATATAATGGAATATGACAAATTCGCTTCCGGCTCCTCAAAATCGCCCGGATCATATGTAATTGTGTCGCCGGCTTTGATAGTATTGGTATCGCCGCACCGGTTATCATTGATTAAAATACGGCCTTCATTGATAATTTTTGTCCATTCTGCCATATTATGGTACGTGAATCTATGTGTCAGATATTCGGTGATAATCATCGGATTGCGTACGTTTGAAGGGATTGTTGAGGTAAATTTCATGGCGGCAGGCAGCCCGCTGGGGCGCTTATGGCGGCGTTTTTGGGGAACTCAGGCAACAAGGCAGGGCTCGCGCGGTAGGCACGAACCCTGTCTGCCGATATCATCTGATTGACGATTAAGCGCTTCGTTACTTCTTTTTCGCCACCTTTTTCTTCGCGGGGGCGGCTTTCTTTGCAGCGGCCTTTTTGACCGGCGCAACGCCTAAAATGGCATCTTTGGCCGTTTTCGAGACCTTGAATTTCACGACTTTCTTCGCTGGAATCTTGATTGTCTCGCCTGTGGCGGGATTCCTACCCATCCTGGCCTTGCGCTGGACAAGAACCAACTTGCCGAGGCCGGGGACGATAAAACCGTTTTTGGCTTCTTTGTAAGCCAACGCCGAGAGATTGTCGAGAAACGACTTAACTTGCTTCTTCGAGAGTTCCTCAATATCCGCAAGTTTTTGGATTACTTGAGTTTGGGTCAAAGCTTTAACCGCCATGCTGGCTCCTTTTTTTGATTTAGTTGTTAAAGATGTTGGTGCCGCTAAAACTGCACTAACCGTAAATATAATATATTTTCTTATCAATGCAATATTTTTATTATCTTTCACTCATTTTTTTTTGCGCCTCCGTTTTCGTCGTTTTTACTTTTAATTTTTCATTCGCAATATCGAGCAGCCGATAAACTTTTTCAATCATATCAAACGACTTGTGTACCCATGCGCTGCCCCAGAAAAAGTTGCAGCTCGTTTCGGCTGTAAGAAGCGCGTCGTAGGCGTCAAATATCAGTTGCTTGATATCTTCCGGGTCGCTGGCGCCTACGTGAAGCTCGTCAAAATTTTTCTTTGTCGTATGATAATACGCGCTCGCGCGGTGTATCTCGTCAATCCCTTTCTTTTGCAGGAGGCCGCCTGTCCACTGCGCGAAATCCCCGCCCCAGTGATCGCCGGTGTTCCACGCGCCGGGATGTACCTCTACCTCTTCCTCAGGCCAATGTTTGTCCAAATACTCGTTGATGTGCGTCGGGATGAAGCCGAGCGTTCCCGCCCTGTATCTGTTGAGTATCTCGTGATAAAAGCGTCCCCAGAAATTCGCCTCGACATTGACGCCGCGGAACCACCCGCCGTTTTCGCCGTCTGTCCACGTGGTGACGAGCGCCGGGAAGTCGCAGTGCTTTGTCCGCTCATAAATCTCATGCTGGAACCAGCCCGGATCAAGCCCGGACTCCTGCGCGTCGGAGAGTTCTCTGTCGCGTGGGACGACCACGATCTCCTCACCGCCGTAGCGCGCGATGTACGGCCTATACCGCTGCTCCTCCCAGCGCATCTCACGCTTGGGCTTGATGTACCAGCAGTCGACTAACACATATCTATATCCGTGTCTCTTGAGCATCGGGATCATTTCCATGCAAAATCCCATCTCCGGCGGCCAAAAACCGTGGAACGTATCGCGCCCGAGCATGTGCCGCCCGATGCCCTGCCACCACTCGGTCTGCGCGTCCCAGTCTGCTCTGGGGATCAGTGGGTAGACGGGGTGATAGAGCCCGCTTCCCGTAAATTCGATTGGCGAGCGCCTGAATCGCTCCATGAAGTCCGCGATCGGCGCGATGTCCTGAAACGTCTCGCGGATGCCTTCGTCTTCAAACTGTTTGAGGAGCGTCCCGGAAACGCTGAGGTGTAGCCGCGCGATATCCCCGTACCCTTCGAGCATCCGCGTAATACGGTCGTAGCACCATAATATCTGCTTTGCCTCCCAACATTCATCCGGTGAGTTGAACATAGTCAGAAGATTGCCGAGCGGTTGATGGAGATGCAACCCAAGCGCGTGATAAATCTGTCCCATCCGTGAACCTCCTTTGTATTTTAGTGAGGATATGCCGCTTATACGTAACAATATATATGATGCCATTTGTATTTATTTTTTTATTTTGGGCGATAGGTGAAAGCAATTCATGCCGGAGAAAACATTTTTTGATAAAAATACACTACCATCCCATAGGTATTAACCTGGCGGTAATTAACTTCAATTATCTATTGAGTTTGTCTTTGTTTTTTGAGGACGGGGCTCATAAGTTTCCTCTTTCAATCAAACGGCAGGATGTACACTGTACATCCTCACTCACTTCGAGCATAGTTTATCATCCGTAACGCCCCGATACGATACCCCCCCTGCGGTCCCCCATAAGCGGCGACCGCTTACGGGGGACATGTGGGCATACTATCGGGGTAAAAATGCTAAAATCAAAACCAAAACCACCCTATCGACTTGTTTTGACTTTAGCATTACACACACCCGTATGGTTTTAAGGGTAAGGGTTTTAGCGTAGTCGGTTTTAGAATGGGGGCGTTACGGGAGATAGACTATGCTCGAAGTGAGTAAGGGTGTACAGTGTACACCCTGCCCTATGATTGAGAGAGGGAACTTTGAGCCCCTGTCACCAAAAAAGAATTTGATTTTAAAGATTTTGATTTTAAAGACTTTAAAGGTTTTGATTTTAACCCCTAACTTTCCCTCGTTTTACGTGGCGGGGGGTGAGGCGGACCTTTTTAAAAAAAAGGTTTTTAAAAAGCATCATAACGGAAAATTCGGGTTAAAGATATGTCGATTATTATCCGATATGAATAATATATTGATTTTACCGAAAAAACGCAAAAAACACTTTTACCATAAGTTATATTTCCTAATCTTTGGGATAATATGCCTTTAGGGAGAATTCATGAAAAAGAAGCACATAGTGAGGCTTGTGGTTTTCGCGGTTATCGCCTTGTGCGGATTTGCGGCGATGCGTTTCTTCGGCGGCAACGATGACGGCGCCCCGACAGCATCCGGCGGACGCGGCCCGGGCAGCGGCGGGCCGGTACCGGTGGAAGTCGGCGAGATCAGCTTGCGGTCGATGACGGACATACGGGACTTCACGGGGACGGTCAGACCGTCATATTCGTACGTCATTTCCGCAAAAGTCGCCGGACGGCTCGTGAGCCTCAACAAACGCATAGGCGATCCGGTGAGGTCAAACGAACTTGTCGGGCGAATTGACGATACGGAGTTCCGCAGTTCGCTTGATGAGGCGCAGACGCAGGTCAGGGTGAACCACGCGTCGCTTGATGAGGTGACAGCGACGCTTTCGCATAATCAGCGCGAACTCGAACGGACGCGCGGGCTTGTTGAGAAAGGTATCGCTTCTCAGGCGGAACTCGACGCGCTGAAGACGCAGGTCGAAACACAGCAATCGCGCCTCAATTTTGCCAAAGCGCAGCTTGAACAGCGGCAGGTACTCCTGAATCAGGCGCAGACAAGATTTGAATATACGCAAGTGCGAGCATCGCAGGCAGGTTTGATCGCGCAGCGCCACGTAGACGGCGGAACAATGATGACGGTCGGAGCGCCCATACTTACCGTCGTAGGCCTCGATACCGTTTTTGTTGAGTTGGCCGTTACCGAGAGAGATTATCAAAGGCTCGCGCCGGGTAAGGCGGCGGCGGTAACCGTCGATGCCATTCCCGGAAGGACATTTGAGGGCATCGTACACCGCATGGCGCCATATTTCCAGTCGGCATCGCGCACAGCGGCAGTGGAAATCGCGTTGCGCAATCAGGGACATCTGCTAAAACCGGGAATGTTCGCGCGGATTAGCATTACGCTCAACGAGGAAAGCAACGCGAGGTCGGTACCGGCCGCCGCGCTTGTAGAACGTGAGGGCAGATTCTCGGTTTTCGTGGTGAGCGACTCGGCCACCGTATCGAGCGTCCCGGTGGAAGTGGGGATCAACGACGGCCAATTCGCGCAAATTTTGTCGCCGCCGGATTTGGAAGGGCAAGTGGTAACACTTGGACAACATCTATTGAGAAACGGAACGAGGGTGACAATTCCCGGGCAGGAGCAGGACAGGGGCAGAGCGGCGAGTCGGTAAAAAAATAAAAAATATAACGACATCCGGGCTTCGTTTATATTATATTACTGTTTCAAGTTCGGATTATGTGGCCGTTATCGGCGGATAATCTAAAAAACAAAATTAGGAGGACGGCAATGGGCAGAGGCGATAAACGCACCCGCAAAGGCAAAATTTCCCGCGGTAGCTACGGGAAATCGCGTCCGCGCAAAGTTAAAACGCAAAAATCATAGAAAGCATTTGCATTTGCTTCGCGCAGGAACATATATTCTATGTTCTATAATTGTTCGGGCCCATAACTCAGTCGGTTAGAGTAGCGGACTCATAATCCGTTAGTCCCTGGTTCGAGCCCAGGTGGGCCCATTTTTCACCGAATAGTTGAGGAAACCATGATACCCGATCTCGAAAATCTAGTAAAACTTCAGGAAATAGACCTAAAAATCAAGGAGCAGGAAGACGCCAAGGAGCAGTATCCCGTGGCAGTGAAGGATTTTTTGGGGCAAATCGCGCAGGCCGAAGACGACAAAAGCGTCATCGCGGCCAAACTTGAGCGATTGTCCGCCGATACGGAGAAATTGAACAGCCAGATTGTAAAATTGCGCGAAAACCTGTCGAAAAGCGAAGAAAAACTAAATACTATCAAAACAAACCGCGAATACGACGCCGTACACGCCGAAATAGAAACCCAAAAAGAAATGCTCAGCACCGCGGAAAATAAAAGAGAGGTCTTGGAAACGGAAACGGTAAATAACAGGGTAGCGCTTGAAGAAACGGAAACGGAATGCGAAAGAATAAAAAGCGAGCTACAGCCGCAGATCGACGATCTCAACGCCAAAATTGAAGCGATAGACTCAAATATCGCGGAAATTGTTAAGGAAAAAGATGTCGTAAGCCCCAACATCAACCCATACACCATGCGCACCTACGATTCCATACGCACTAAATCCAAAAGCGGCAAGGCCGTCGCCGTCGTCCGCGATTCAAAAACGTGCACAACCTGCTTCATGGTACTGCGTCCGCAACTTTTTAGCGAAATCCGCAAAGGCGACAGGTTTATTATATGCGAAAACTGCGGATCGATGCTTGTTTGGGGCGGGACGGTACCGGGGTTGGTACCGGCATAGGCGGCACATTCAAAGAATCATAGAGTTTTCATGAAAAACAACCTCAAATTATACTACAGGATGATCGGGTATCTGCGCCCGTATATCGGCCTGATAGTTTTAGCGATGGTACTCGCCCTGTTCACGGTAATTTTTGAGGGGCTGTCGCTTTGGTTCAGCGCGTCGCTCGTGCAGACTATCTTCGACCACACGGCTATGACAATGGACAAGCCGGAATTTTCGGTCGCAAACATCAATGAAATCCTGAAATACTACACATCGCGATTCATCGGCAGAAGAGATTCCAAAGACATGCTGCTATTCGTCTGTGGGTTGATGGCGCTCTCGTTTCTGTTCAAAAATCTTGCCGTATATTTTAAAAACATCACAATGGCAAAACTCAATCTCAATGTTGTGCGCGATATGCGTAGCGAACTTTTTACACACTCGCTCGCGCTTCCGGTTTCCTACTACGATCGCACCAAGTCCGGCACCGTCATATCGCACATCGTAAACGATATTTCAATAATAAACGGCGCCATGACAGGCACATTCGATAAAGTGCTGGTCGAACCGCTGCGCGTCGCGTTCTTCCTCACGATGCTCTTCGTCATAGACTATAAATTCACGCTCGCCATATTCGTTATGTTCCCGATATTGGGATACCTGATAACAATGATCGGACGAACGGTGAGGCGCAGAAGCAAGCGTGTGATGGAATTCATGGCGAGCCTGCTGTCTATACTACACGAGTCTATCAACGGTGTCAGAGTGGTAAAAATGTTCGGGACGCTTGACGCGGAATCAAAAAAATTTCGGGATGAAAACAAACGTTTCATCCGGCAATCATTCAGGTCATCATACATTGGAGCGCTCGCGAGCCCGATCACGGAAGTGATGGGTGTGGCGGTGGTAGTCATCCTGCTATGGTTTGGCGGCCAGCAAGTGTTAGCGGGCGCAGACGGATTTGGCGCGGAAGACTTTACGAGATTTTTAATATTCCTCTTCTCAATCTTCACACCGCTCAAAGAAATCGGGAAATTGAATACAACACTACAAACCGGCTTCGCCGCGGCAGACAGAGTTTTCGGAGTACTCGATACGCCTACCGAAGAAATCAACGATATTACAGGGCAAATAAAGACATCTTTCGACGATAATATCACACTTAAAAATGTCAACTTCAGTTACCCGAAATGCGAAGAGACCGTTCTCAGCGATGTTTCTTTTGAAATCAAAAAAGGCCGCGTCGCCGCGCTCGTCGGATCAAGCGGCAGCGGAAAAAGCACCACGCTCGATCTGCTGCCGAGATTTTACGATATCGGAAGCGGGACGATCAGCATCGACGGTATCGACATAAGGGAAATAAATTTGCCCAGCCTCAGAAAACTGTTCGGCATAGTATCGCAGGAAACGTTTTTGTTTAACGACACAATCGGAAACAACATAGCCTACGGCGCGGAGAAGTGCGCGTCGCAAGAGGAAATAATCGCGGCGGCAAAAGCGGCGAATGCGTGGGAGTTCATAGAAAAAATGCCAAAAGGATTAGATACAAAGATCGGAGAACGCGGCGTAATGCTTTCCGGCGGCCAGCGACAGCGCCTGTCAATAGCGCGCGCGCTACTACTGAATCCGCCGATACTGATCCTCGACGAAGCGACATCAAGCCTCGATACGGAATCCGAACGTTTGGTCCAAGCCGCCATAAACAACGTAATGCAAAACCGCACGGTACTTGTAGTCGCACACAGACTATCGACAATACAGCATGCCGATCAGATATTGGTATTGGAAGATGGAAGAGTAGTAGAACGAGGTACGCATGAAGAGTTGCTGACGAAGAATAGCAGGTATAAATATTTTCATGATATTCAATTCAAGGTTAAATCAGAGATGCCGCTATAGAGCTTGTTAGACGATATTCAACTAAAGACAAGGGGCCGAATAAAGATCAGCCAACAAGATACTCCTTAGAGTACCGACAAACAGGATCTGATTATTGGCTATAATTTAAAAAATCATAGCCTTACTTATTATAGATTGCATATTGACTATGGCGGTGTCGCTCAAATGGGAGAGGCATCGATTCTTTGGACGAGCAATATTGC
>JAITUP010000220.1 GCA_031286265.1 Chitinispirillales bacterium
GGGGCGTTACGGGAGATAGGCTATGCTCGAAGTGAGTGAGGGTGTACAGTGTACACCCTGCACTATGATTGAAAGAGGAAACTTTGAGCCCCTGTCACCAAAAAAGAATTTGATTTTAACGTCAAGGTCAATTGCCGCCGGGTTAATAGCCCATTTTATCTCTTCCATCGATTTAAAATTATTTTTTTCAAAACATGCGACGTTTTTGAGCGGAAACAATTATATTCGTTGTATGGGATTACAAATCTTCATATTAAAATTATCAGAAAGGACCTGTTATGGCTGTAAGTTACAAAGACCTCGGTTTCGTTAATACCAGGGAAATGTTCAAGAAGGCGTTTGAGGGGGAGTACGCCGTACCCGCCTACAATTTCAATAACATGGAGCAGATACAGGCGATTATCACGGCCTGCGGGAAGTCGAACTCCCCCGTGATTATGCAGGTATCGAGCGGTGCGCGCAAGTATGCCAACGCGACGCTTTTGCGCTACATGGCCCAAGGCGCGGTGGCAATGGCCCGCGAACAGGGATTCAACATGCCCGTCGCGTTGCACCTCGACCACGGCGACACGTTTGAGCTGTGCGTTCAGTGCATCGAAAGCGGTTTTTCGTCGGTGATGATCGACGGGTCGCATCATCCTTATGAAAAAAACGTCGAACTGACGGCGAAAGTCGTCGAATACGCCCACAAATATGATGTTACGGTCGAGGGCGAACTTGGTGTTTTGGCGGGGATTGAGGACGATGTGGTTGCCGCGGAATCCATATACACGCAGCCCGACCAGGTCGAAGATTTTGTTAAGAAGACCGGCGTAGACTCACTCGCAATCTCCATCGGCACATCGCACGGCGCGTTCAAGTTCAAGCCGGAGCAGTGTACGCTGAACGAAAAAGGCGTGCTTGTTCCGCCCCCGCTGCGCTTTGATATCCTTGAAGAAATTGAAAAACGCGTTCCCGGGTTCCCTATCGTGTTGCACGGCGCGAGTTCTGTGGTACCCGAGTATGTGAAGATTATCGAAGAAAACGGCGGCGCTCTGAAAGCCGCTATCGGCATTCCCGCCGACCAATTGAGGAAAGCCGCGAAGTCGGCGGTTTGCAAGATCAACATCGACTCGGACGGCCGTTTGGTGCTGACCGCGATGGTTCGCAAGGTGTTTAAGGATACGCCGGGTGAATTTGATCCGAGAAAATACCTCGGCCCCGCAAGGGAAGAACTCGTCAAGATGATGATCGACAAAAACGAGAACGTCCTCGGCAGCGCGGGCAAAGGCTGATTTTTACATCGTCCTGGTGATCGTATGTTTACAATCGGATGCCATCTGTCGTCGTCGAAAGGCTTCCTTGCCATGGGTAAGGAAGCCGTTAAAATCGGCGCGAATACTTTTCAGTTTTTTACAAGAAACCCGCGCGGCGGCGCGGTGAAACCTCTCGACCTTATTGATATTGAGGCATACAACCGATTTTCCACTTCAAACGGTCTATGCGCCGTACTTGCCCACGCGCCGTACACGATGAACCCCTGCGCCGAAAAGGCGGGGCTCCGTGAGTTCGCTCTAAACGTAATGCGAGACGATCTGTCACGGCTTTCACATATACCGGACAGCCTGTATAACTTCCATCCGGGTTGTCACGTTGGCCAGGGAGTTGATATCGGGATTGATCTGACGGCACAGATGCTGAATTCGGCTTTGAAGCCGGGACAAAAAACTACCGTATTGATCGAGACGATGTCCGGGAAAGGTTCGGAGATTGGCCGTAGTTTCGAGGAGATTCAAAGTATAATTGAAAAGGTGGAGCAAAATGAACATCTTGGGGTATGTTTGGACACCTGCCACGTATTCAGCGCCGGGTATGATATTGTACACAATCTCGACGGCGTATTAGATGAGTTTGATAAGATAATCGGGCTGAGTAGATTGAAAGCTATCCACCTGAACGACAACATGACTCCTTTCGGAAGCAGGAAAGACCGGCATGAAAAAATCGGCAAAGGTACAATCGGCTTGGATGCTTTTGGCAGAATTGTGAACCATCCGATACTAAAATCTCTACCATTTTATTTAGAAACGCCAAATGAGATTGAGGGATATGCAGAGGAGATTGTGTTACTTAAAAGCCTTGGCCTTTGAAGTCTTTTTAAACCCAAATTTTCCGTTAGGATTAGGATGCTTTTTAAAAAAATAGGTTTTTAAAAAATGCTATGGGACGGCAGTGATTATATTATACGGATTATCCGTCACATCCTACATAATTGATTTAAGGGTATTTTTAAAAGTTTTAAAAAAGGATTATATAATGTCATTTCCAAAAGATTTCGTTTGGGGCGCGGCAACCGCCTCCTATCAAATTGAAGGCGCGGCGTTTAAGGATGGTAAGGGGCCCGGAATTTGGGACGTATTCTGCAAGAAGCCCGGCGCGGTTTGGATGGACCACAGCGGTGATGTAGCGTGTGATCACTATCACCGATATGCCGAGGATGTCGGGATAATGAAAAATATCGGGCTCAACGGCTATAGGATGGAGGTTAGCTGGCCGCGGATAATGCCTGAAGGGTGCGGGGCCGTTAACGCGAAAGGGATTGATTTTTATGACCGGCTGTTTGACGAGCTTTTGAAGGCCGGGATCACACCGTGGGTTACGCTTTATCACTGGAATCTGCCTCAGGCGTTGCAAGAAAGGGGCGGATGGCAGAATCCCGATTCTCCCAAATGGTTTGGGGATTTCACGGCGATTGTCGTTGACAAATTTTCTGATAGAGTTGTTCACTGGATGACGGTTAACGAGCCGCAGGTAATCATCAATCACGGTTTGGTGACGGGTTGCCACGCGCCTGGGTTTAAGATATCGTTTGCGGAGGCGCTTCAGGCGGGGCATAATTTGCTGTTGGCGCACGGGCGCTCCGTGTCGGCGATACGGAGCGGGGCGAAGGCTGTGCCGCAGATTGGCTACGCGCCGGTGGGATGGTCTCGGCGTTCGGCGAGTGACGACCCGCGTGATGTTGACGCGGCGCGGCATGCAACGTTTGAGATCGATCCGACGAGCCTGTGGAACAGCGCTTGGTGGATGGATCCGGTATTTCTTGGCAGGTACCCTGATCAGGGCTTGGAGGCTTATGGAGCCGCCGCGCCCAAATTTACCGATGAAGACATGAAAATCATCTCGCAGGAGCTTGACTTTTGCGGTGTTAATATCTACACGGCGATGGCGGTGAAGGCGGGTGCGGACGGTCGACCTGAACTCGTCCCCAACACCGTGGGCTACAGGATGAATACTTATGATTGGCCGATAACGCCCGATGTTCTCTACTGGGCGGGGAAGTTTTTTTATGAGCGTTATAAAAAGCCGCTTGTGATAACCGAGAACGGAACCTGCATTGCCGAATGCGTATCAAAAGACGGCAGCGTCCACGATCCGCAGCGCACAGAGTTTATCGCGGATCACTTGATAGCGGTCAAAAGAGCGATAGACGAGGGTATCCCGTATCGTGGTTATTTTTACTGGAGTTTGCTGGATAATTTTGAATGGCACTGGGGCTACAAGCATCGGTTTGGGATGGTGCATGTCGATTTTGAAACAGGGGAGAGAATTATCAAGGATTCCGGGAAATTTTACGGCGAGGTGATACGTTCCGGCGGGGGTAATTTATAGGCGGTTTTTGCGAAATGTGTCGCCCAATCCTCTGATACCGCTCCGTAAAGTTTGGGACAACAAGGGGTCGTATGAGCGGAAAGGGCGATGTTCATTCGGGCGGGGTTGGGGTGGAAGTTTTTTTTGTTTTTGACTTTAGGATTTCTACCCCGATAGTATGCCCACGTGTCCCCCGTAAGCGGTCGCCGCTTATGGGGGACCGCAGGGGGGCTATTATATCGGGGCGTTACGGGGCAGAGCCCCGTCCCCAAAAGATTTTAAAAAGCTTTTAAAGATTTTGATTTTGACTTTGACTTTGACGTTGACGTTGACTTTTATGTTCCAATCCAACAGATCGCCGCGCTTCGCTCGCGATGACGGGCTTTTGGCATATTTTTACTAAAACATCAGCCTAATGAAAAATCCGGGTTTAAAGTGGAACCACTATAGTAATCAAAATTCCGCCCCAAACGAAAAATAATTAATCGGCCTCCCCGACCGTTTCCAGTGCGCCCAGTCTATCGGCCACCCTCTGTCGTACCTTAGAACAAAAATTCCTAAATTGGCTCTCATGCCGAAGCCGTATCCGCCGATAAATTCGGGCGGCAGGTTTCCGTGTATGTCTTCTTCCCACGCGCTTCCGGCGTCTGCGAATACCGCGCCGTTGATGTAGCGGATGCTCATTGGTATCGGCCAGACCGTTGATATTTCTCTTATGAACGGGAAGCGGAATTCCGAGTTCATGAGCATCATTCTGTCGCCGGCGCGGGCAAAATAGTTCCAGCCTCTCAGCGGCGTTACGATGTCTGAATAATAGCTGTATTGCAGGTTATCGTCGTAGTTCCGACCGTCTATCCCGTAGTATATCCAGTTGTGATCTCCGCCGAGGAAGAACCGCCGCGCCGCGCGGTTGCCGTCTAACCCTGCCGTCGCGCCGAGCTTTACCCGGTTGGCCCAAACGAATCTCCTGAGTACGTGCGTATAGTTTCTGAGATCGATATCGCCGGATATGTAGGCCTCGTCCGTAAAGCCGAGCGGCGGCGCGATCTGTAGCCGCGCTCTGCCTCGAAAACCTCTTAAGGGGCCGGTTATGCCCCAAAGAATGTTGTCGAACGAATATCCGAAAATTCCGAGGATATCATTGTTGTCGATCGTGTTGGGATCGATATGATCGCTAATGAGTTGATCGGTCTCGAGCACGAACGGTTTGCGCTGCAGGTGGCGCCCGAAGAACTGCGCGTCGACGCGCGAGAACATCGAAAACGGGGATCGAACGCCAACAAATCCGCCTGTTTCGAGATCGTGGTAGAAGCGATGCCGGTGGCCGTCGTAGGAGTAGTCGTAGGAATAGTATTTGTTATAGAAGCCGCCTGTGAACAGGTCGAATCTTAGTTTGAGGTATTCGTAGACGGCGTAAATTTGCGCGTATTCCGTGAGGTCTATCTGCATGTCGCCCGCAAGTGTTACGCGGTGATCGCCCATGATATCGCTGAACATGGCGGCGGCTTGGCCTGACGCGCCGCTGTATGTGCTTATGCCAAGCCCGAAGATTACGAGGTCGGGAGTGAAGCGGAGCCGGTAGGGCCTCGGGTCGGGGATGGTGTCGATGGGGCTGCGGACGCTATCGTCGGCAATGTCGATATCGCTGCCGACATCGTCTTCCTCGTTTTCTTCGGCGTTATCGCTAACATTCTCGCGCCGCCCTCTTTTTTCAAAAAAAGGAATCTGCCCGTTGCTTTCTTCGTGCATCGCCCACCGTGTCATCGCCAGCGCGTCGCTTTCTAAAATGTTTTCTTCGGGTTTTTTCAGATGCCAAATGTTCCATGATTGGCGCATGAAATTATCAAATACGATTGCCGAGCCGTCTGCCGCCCAGTCCGGATTGGCGACGTTTCCGGTGTAGTCCGTTAGCGGGCGCGGGTTTTCCGGGTCGTCTATTGAGGCTATGTAGAGGTTGTCGATCCCGTTTCTGTCGGAGACGAAGACGAATTTTTCCCCGTCCGGTGAAAACGCCGCTTGCTTGTCGTTCCATTCGTTGTCGGTCAGCAGGTATTTTAATTTTGTTTTGATATCGTATATCGCGATGTTTGATGTTGACCACGGTGTGGATGCGAACGGCCCTCTACCGAGGCCGACGGTGTCGGTTTCCGTGAAGATGATTTTTGTCCCGTCCGGGCTGAACCGGGGGGCCGCTTTGGTTCCCGGCGTTTGGTCGAGGACGGTTAATTCGGATGCTTCTATATCATATATATACAGGCCCGTCTGCCCTTGCTCTATCGCGGTCATTGCCATATAGCGCCCGTCCCGCGACCAGTCGAGCCCGGTAATCGCGGCGAGCGGCGGGGTTATCGTCTTTTGCCTCCTGCCGTTTCTTGCGTTCACGATTCTGATTTCGTTGCGCCCGCCTCTTTTGACCACGAAGGCGAGTTCGCTGCCGTCCGGCGACCAGCTTAGCGACCCGCTCATAGGCTGGAACGATTCGAACGACCCGCCCAACAAGCCGTGCTGGCCGCCTATGCGTCTCAATTCTCTGCCCGTCGTATCGGTAATGATAATTCTCGTGTAGTCTCTCCGGTCGCTGAAAAACGCTATTGATTGCCCGTCCGGCGAGATACGCGGGCGCAGGTTGAAGCGGCTTCGATCGGCGGCGGTGTTGGTGATGGGGGTTGCGTGGTCGGACGGCAACATGCGTCTTCCGATTTCCGGCCAGTATATTCGGCGCAACTCGTTTATCCAGTCTGTACCCAAGTCTTCTAACGACTTTTCGTAGACTCTCTCTATGGACCTTTCAGCCGCTCTGGTTTCCTTGAATTCGATGAGCATTTGGTTGAAGAGAGCCTCTCCGCCTATGGAATACAGGTAGTAGAGGAACGACTGGCCGCCTTTGTAGGCTATGAATCCGTGGTTCAGCGCATGGCCCGGCGGCGGCACGTTCGAGTGCAAAACGCGGTCGAGCATATACATATCGGCGTTTCGGTTCCAGCCTGAAGATAGAATTTCGGCCAAACCCTCGTTGAACCACAGCGGGACGTTCGCAGAGGCCGCGCCGAAGATGCCGCCGCCGTATACCGCGCCGAAGACGAACGCGTGCACCATCTCGTGGTGGAGCACGTGGCGCAGGTCGTGGAACGATCCGTTAAACGGGACGGCTATCCGGTTCTTGAAGATTTCGGTGAAGCCTCCTACCCCCTCCGGGAGCATCGCGGTGATGATGTTCGTCTGCTCGAAGAGGGCGGGGGCGCCGTAGATTATGGTCGGGACGGGTCTTTCGTGCGTGAAATCGAAGCGTTTAGCGAGGTCAGCGTAGATATCGTCTAACCAGGTATACGTTATTTCCGGAAGCGTTCCCTGATCCTGATGAAAATACAGGGTGTAGTGCGACGCCTGGAGGTACTGCCAGGCCATGTGCTCATACTGGACCTTGTTCTTTCCGAAGCCGGCGGCGGAGGGCGGCAGGGCTAAAAATAATAGCGCGAATATCAGCGGTAGTGTCTTCATTGATGGTAAATATAAATAATCACTATCTTTTAAATCTTTAAATCTTTAAAATCAACGTTAACGTCAAAGTCTTTAAAATCAAAGTCAAAGTCTTTAAAGTCAACGTCAAAGTCAAAACATATTTTAAGGGGGGAACAAATCCCCCTCGCTACATAAAAATATTGGCAGAGCCAATATTTTTATTCCGCTACCCCCAGAGCGGGGACACCCCGCAACGCCCCGTCCTAAAACCGACCTACGCTAAAACCCATAACCTAAAACCGATTACGGGGGATGATATCTGTAATCCTTACACCACGACCACGCCGTCCGGTGACATCGCCCTCCCCGTTCAAACGACCCTTTGTTGTCCCTTCCTTCACGGAGCGGTATCAGAGGGTTAGGCGGACCTTTTTAAAAAAAGGTTTTAAAAAACACCCTGATTCAAATTGCCGCAATATATATTTAGATGAGTTTACGAGTCGGTGTTTTTGTAGGGCGACGTTATTTTTTCAAACATAATAAAGGAACACAAGAAGTATGGAACAAACTATCTTAATGTTGGCTTGTATGCCACTTGTAATTATATATTATACATTTGCGCGCATGGCTACTTTCACCCCAAAAACAGCCGCTGTTGCCCTCAAAACGCCGTTTTCACCTCTTGACAAAACTGCCCCCC
>JAITUP010000224.1 GCA_031286265.1 Chitinispirillales bacterium
CCTACGGCGGCACAGTCATTAGAAGATAATATTTGGTTTCTCAAACATGCAACAAATATTATTTTTTTTAGGCCCTTAATTTCGTCTGGGTAATATGGGCGGTTAGTTTTTAAAAAAAACGCCCGAATGAACATCGCCCTTCCCATTCAAACAACAACCCTTTGTTGACCCAAACATTATCGAGTTATGGCAAAGGGTTAGGCGGACCTTTTAAAAAAATGGTTTTAAAAAAGCATCCTAACGGAAACGGGGCACTTGAAAGCGTATTGAGGGACAAAGCGACGTTCGTCTGAATGGAGGAGGCCAATGTTCATTTGTGCGGTGAAAATGTAAAAAAGCCTCAAAATCGCTTATGTTCACGATTTCGAGGCTTTTTATGGTATGGCTGGCCAGGAGGGACTTGAACCCCCGACCCGGTGGTTAACAGCCACCTGCTCTGCCGACTGAGCTACTGGCCAATTTACAATACTCGTCGTTCTCCAAATTTCAATAAATAACAAAATAATTCATTAACATCACAAAGTCAAACTTTTTATAAAAAAAATTATCGCCCAAAAAATGAGGCTCCGCTTTATGTATATTCAGGGTATATATGAAAATCCAAACTCCCAAGTCTCTACGGCTCCAAATAGCCGTTTTTGGCCGCGCTAACGTCGGAAAATCGAGTTTTATCAACGCGATAACAGGCCAAAACGTCTCCATAGTCTCGGCTGAAGCGGGCACCACTACAGACGCAGTCGAAAAGGCCATGGAGATCGCCCCTATCGGCCCGGTGGTGTTCATTGACACTGCCGGGGTCAATGATACCTCCGAGTTGGCCGGTGAAAGGATTAAGCGGACGGCCGCCGTGTTCGGGCGGGCCGATGTCTTTGTCGTGGTGACGGAAAGCGGGGTGTGGGGGGAGCATGAAGAGAAGTTGCGGGAGGAGGCGCGGGAGCGGGACGTTCCGCTTGTCGCTGTCGTCAACAAAACAGATTTGGGCGGGACGACGGATGATTTTCGGGAGCGGCTGAAAAAAATCACTCCGTATACAATGGAGTGTTCGTGTATCGACAACGCCGGGCAAAACGCTGCGATTAACGCGTTCAGGGATGTTTTGGTGAGGTGTTTGCCGAATAAATCGTCGCCTTTGGAACATCCTATCGCCGCCGATCTCATTCCTGTCGGCGGGCTTGCGATTCTTGTCACGCCGATAGACGCCGGCGCTCCCAAGGGGCGGCTGATACTTCCGCAGGTGATGGTTATACGGGATATTCTTGACGGGCATCGTACAGCGATGGTTGTCGGGGACGATGAATATTTGTCGTCGCTCTCGATTTTGAACAAAAATCCCGATATGGTGATATGCGATTCTCAAGTCGTCAATAAAATAGCCGAGCAAACGCCGCCAGATATCCCGTTGACGACATTTTCCATTCTTTTCGCGCGTTTGAAAGGGGATTTGGAGATACTGGTGCGTGGCGCCGCCGCTATAGACACGTTAAAAAAAGGGGACAGGGTATTGATAGCCGAGGCCTGCGCCCATCACGCCGCCGCGGACGATATCGGGCGGGTGAAAATTCCAAATTTGTTGAGAAAACATACCGGGCTTGGGGACGGAGATTTGCATATAGATACCTACAGCGGACGCGATTATCCGGCGGAACTGGAGCGATATTCGCTTATTATTCATTGCGGGGCCTGTATGCTGACGAGGCGGGAGATGTTGCTCAGGATTAAGGACGCCGTAAATAAAAATGTGCCTATTACCAATTATGGGGTGGCTATAACGTATTTTTGTGGGGTGCTGGATAGGGCTGTGGATTGGAGGATAAAATGCGTGAAAGATTGATAATTATAGGGTCGGGCCCTGCCGGGCTTACCGCCGCTATTTACGCCGCTCGCGCCAATTTGAATCCGCTCGTGTTTGAGGGATTTCAGGATGGGGGTATCCCCGGAGGGCAGTTGATGACTACCGGGATAGTGGAGAATTTTCCCGGATTCCCTGCCGGTGTCGCCGGGCCGGAGCTTATGGGGAACATGCGGGAGCAGGCGGTAAAGTATGGGGCGCGGATGGAGACGGAGGATGTCGCGGGGGTTGATTTGTCCAAGCGACCGTTTGCGGTTATATCGTCGGGTGATGATAGATACGAAGCGGATGTGCTGATAATTGCTACCGGGGCCACGGCTAACAGGCTGCCGCTTGATTCGGAAAAGCGGCTTTGGGGGCGCGGGGTGTCGGCTTGCGCGGTGTGCGACGGGGCGTTGCCGGTTTTCAGGAATCAGCCGGTTGCGGTGATAGGCGGCGGCGACACGGCCGTCGAGGAAGCGGTACATCTGACGCAATTCGCGTCTAAGGTATACTTAATCCACCGCCGCGATGAGCTGCGGGCGAGCCAGGCTATGCGCGCGCGGGCACAGTCGCATCCTAAAATTGAAATTTTATGGAACAGGGTCGTCGACGAGTTTATCGGCGAAAATCAGTTGAGCGGGTTGAAATTACGTGATACCGTTACAGGCGAAGTATCTGAATTGACGGTTGCCGGAGCGTTTGAGGCCATCGGCCACAAGCCCAATGTCGGATTTTTGAACGGCCAGGTAGAGACGGATTCGCTTGGATACATCGTCACAAGGCCCGGTTCAACAGCAACATCCATAGACGGCATATTCGCCGCCGGAGACGTACAAGACCCCAAATATCGCCAAGCAATCACCGCTGCGGCAAGCGGATGCATGGCCGCACTCGAAGCAGAAAAAACTTTTTTATAAAAAAAATTGTTTTTTGTCTGCGAAGATATTATATTAGATGTTTGCCGGGCACCCCTGAAAAGGCTTAAAGGGCCCAAAAAACCTAAAAAACGTTGAGATATTTTTGTGCGGATTACCTATTACATCCCCCGTAGTCGGTTTTAGGATATGGGTTTTAGGGTAGTCGGTTTTAGGAGGGGGCGTTACGGGGGGGTTCCCCCCGTCCCCAAAAAAGATTTTTAAAAGATTTTTAAAAAAGATATTTCGGAGGATACATGGCCAGAACATGTGAACTTTGCGGCAAGCACCCAAGATCAGGCAAAACCGTTTCTCACGCGCACAACGTGAACAACCGTATTTTCTACCCCAACCTGCGAACAATCAGGACGGTGATGAACGGCGCGGTGAAGCGGATCAAAATCTGCATGAAATGCCTGAAAGCGTCGGCAAAAACGTAAGACCAAAACCTAAGAATGCGGAGTTGGGAACTCGATGATGAGACAGGCTCGCGCCTACATCATCCTCCTGATACCCGCAAAACGCTGGGCGTAGTAAGCGCTGGTCAAATCGTCGTATACCACCCCCCTCGAGGTCGACGCGTGGGCGAAGCGGTTATTGCCCAGATATATGCCTACGTGGTCTATATGACGACCCCTGTTTCTGAAAAAAACGAGATCGCCAGGCCTCGCAGCGGAGCGTGATACCGGACGACCGGCCTCCCACATCTGAGCGGACGTGCGCGGAAGGCCGCGGCCGTAGACCTCCCTGTATATCTGCATGACAAACCCAGAACAGTCAAATCCGGCGCGGGTCGTGCCGCCATATCTGTATGGAACGCCAATGTACGCGGCGATGACCTGTTCGAGCCTGCCGACGGACTGACCGGCAGTCCGCCGCGGATACCCGCGCGTGCGCGGCGTCGCGACAGACTTTCGAGTTTGGGACTGAACGTTGACAGGCTGCTCGCTGGTGTAACGCACAGACGACGCGCAACCGATGGGCGCCATGGCGAACAGGCAAATGAAAAATGTTTGCAATAATGTTATTGCAAGCGATAACGGTCTTTTTTGAACGCTCACGCTCCGTCTCCGATCGCGCATCCCGCCCGCAGCAACAGGTCTTCCCGCCATTTGGGCGCCATGAACTGCACACCGATGGGCGAGCCGCACGGCGGCGGAGAAGACGGGCAGGGGACGACAAGCGCGGGGATGCCCGCCAAGTTTGCCGAGACGGTGTATATATCCATTAAATACGATTGCAGCGGGTCGTTTGCCGTTTGGCCTATGTCAAACGCCGGAACGGGGGCGGCGGGCGACACGATAACATCGCACGAGCCAAACGCGTTTGTAAAATCGCTGGTTATCAGGGCGCGTACCCGGGCGGCTTTCAGGTAGTAGGCATCGTAGTAGCCGGACGAGAGGGCATAGGTTCCGAGCATGATTCTCCGCTTCACTTCCGGGCCGAAAGCCTGCGACCTTGTTTTTTCGTACATCTCTGTCAGTGATTTTGCCCCTTCGGCCCTGAAGCCGAACTTGACCCCATCGTATCTCGCGAGGTTTGAGGACGCCTCGGCGGCGCTTATTATGTAGTAGGCGGCGACGGCGTATTTCAGGTTTTGCAGCGATACGTCGACAATCTTCGCGCCTTTGTTTTTCAGGGCTTCTATAGACGCCTCTACCGCCGCGCGGACTTCGCTTGACAGGCCGTCGCAAAAATATTCGGCGGGGACTCCCACGCGCAAGTCGGAGACGTCGCCGCGGTAGAAATCTGGTGAATCGACAAATTGTTTTCCCGCGCAGGTCGGATCGCGCCTGTCCGGCGCCGATATCACCGACAGCAGGAGGCCGATATCGCGGACGTCGCTTGCCATCGGGCCTATCTGGTCGAGCGATGAGGCGAACGCCGCCGCGCCGTATCTCGACACTCTGCCGTATGTCGGCTTCATGCCCGCCACGCCGCAATGGCTCGACGGCTGGCGCACCGATCCGCCGGTGTCTGTTCCAAACGCCGCGGGAACGAAGCCCGCTCCCACCGCAGCCGCGCTGCCGCCGCTCGAACCGCCGGGGTTTTTTTTATGGTTGTGCGGATTGTGCGTCGGGCCGAAAAAGGAATTTTCGGTAGCCGAGCCCATCGCGAACTCGTCGAGGTTGGTTTTGCCGACGACGACCGCGCCGGCGGCCTCAAGCGCCTCGACGACCGCCGCGCTGTAGGGCGGAACAAAATTTTCGAGCATACGCGAGGCGCAGGTGGTCCTGATCCCGTTTGTACAGATATTGTCTTTTATCGCCACGGGAATCCCGCACAGAGGCATCGCCTTTTTCTGATCCGGCGACAACGCGTCGACCGCCTCGGCCCTCTTTTGCGCCGCCTCCCCGCACACGGTGATAAACGCGTTGATGTCGCCGTCGCGCTTCTCAATCAACTCGAGCGCACGGGCGACGACATCGCGGCTTGCGGTTTTGCCGGATTGAATATCGGCCGCGACATCGGATATCGGTCTGTCGAAAAATGCCATGTGTACCCCTCGTACAGTTCGCTTACTTGTACCAGCGGAAGAAGTACAAGCTCAGAAATATCCCCAAAACGGAGAGGAGGCTGAACTTGAACTGGAATCCAAACTGGAACCTTATGGCGGCAAGGTCTATGCTGAGCGGAGTAGGATCGCCTACTCCAAACGCGATTGTGTGCGTGAAAAACGTCTTGACCACGTTGTCGCCCATAGGTATCGCCGCCACGACCTCGTTGAGGAACGAGCCGATGATAATGCCGATTAGAACCACTAAAATCAGGGTTCCTATTTTTTTGTCTTTTAGGGATATTGCCATAGCTTTTTAACCTCCCTTTCTTTTGAAGTTTTTTTAAAAAATCTTTTTTTAAAATCTTTTTTGGGTTTTCATGAATATATATCATGTAACGATGTATATCAATCCCAAGCATTTGAATTTAGCGTTTTGTCTAAAAAAAAATTATTGCACTGCGTTTAACTTAAATTTTCCGTTAGGTTTAGGATGTTTTTTAAAAACCTTTTTTTAAAAAGATCCGCCTCACCCCCTGCTATAACCCGATAATGTTTGGGACAACAAAGGGTCGTTTGAATGGATGGGGCGATGTCCATTCTTACGGAATGCCATTTGGAGATTTCAGAAGGTTCTGAAAGTCCCAATCAGCCGGTTTCAAGGTTTCGGAATTAATCTAACCCCGGCAGGGGTTTGATATTGGTAGCGGCGGGTTGGCGGACCAACGGGACGCCTACCTGCCGTTACAACGTTTGATAAAAATTTCAGCACCCCGGATTGGGGTGCAACAGGATGCCTGCGCGTTGTAATTCATTCCATCATCTGGTTGGGGCTGTTTCAAAAGCCGTCATTGCGGGCTTGACCCGCAATCCCCCTATGTAATCTTGTCGTTGGGGATTGCCTTACGGCGAGATAAACAAGTTGCGGGTCAAGCCCGCAATGACGGGGTGGGCTGGGCGCTCGC
>JAITUP010000070.1 GCA_031286265.1 Chitinispirillales bacterium
TTAAACGCGGCGATTAACCCAATAAACGCCACAAAACCCGTCATCCCGCCCCCTAAAAAAAGGGCGCGTCGTTTGGTAAATTTTGTAAAAATCATCTGCTTCAAAAACTCCTTGTTAACAGTTTCATCGACCTAGTTTCTTCAAATCGCCGTATCATCATATCACATTACTATTACTATATTATACTATATGCCTTTATATTTTTCAAGATTATCGTCAAGAGAGCCGGGGAAGGTTAAGTTATTTTTTTTATGGTGACGGGATAATATCAGTAGTTTTTTAAAATCTTTTTATGAGGACGGGGCTCATAAGTTTCTTCTCTCAATCAAACGGCAGGATGTACACTGTACATCCTCACTCACTTCGAGCATAGTTTATCATCCGTAACGCCCCGATATAATAGGCCCCCTGCGGTCCCCCATAAGCGGCGACCGCTTACGGGGGACACGTGGGCATACTATCGGGATAAAAATGTTAAAATCAAAACCAAAACCACCCTATCGACTTGTTTTGACTTTAGCATTACACCCGCCCGTAGGGTTTTAGGATACGGGTTTTAGCGTAATTCGGTTTTAGAATGGGGGCGTTACGGGGGCGGAGCCCCTGTCCCCAAAAAAAGATTTTGATTTTAAAGATTTTGATTTTAAAGCCTTCCCCCGCCGACGCACAACAAACCCAACAGCCAAAACCGCTATAACAAACAGCGTGAAAAAGAGTGTTGCATAGGCCGCGCCGTGGAGATACAGCGACCTCGGTTCCATTGTTACCTCGTAGTCTCCAGCTTTTAGCGGCACCGCCATCCAGGCCATGTCGGAACGGTAATATTTGACCGGCTCGCCGTTGATTTTTATACGCCAGCCTGGGTAGTATACCTCCGATATCCTCAAAAAACCGTCGTCCGGCATTGTCACCGCGGCAATTCTCTTGTTCGACGTATATTTTTTCCATTCAACTTTCAACTCTTTAGGGGTATTATCAATAGTCGCTACGGCAATTTGCATATCCATTTGATTGTCGACATCGTCATCAGCCGCATCAGCCGATAGTTCTACCTCATCAGTTTCGCCATCTGTGACGATATCATCATTAACATGCTGATCTTTGTCGGCATCGACAGGCTGCTCTCTCCACCTTGGCGTAAACGGTAGCTCCGGTTCCTCTACAAGCGCCACGGTAGTCCTGTAATCATAACGTCTCGATCTCAATGCATCGATAATCAGCTCTTCCGGCATCACTGTGTAATCGGATGCGTAAGATAAGCGTCCCAAATTTGTCGGGTTTTTCATCTTGCCGATTCCGCCCGCGCCGTTATTCATTAAAATGTAACCGACATTCGCCAAATCGAGAAACGGCGTATTGCCTTGCAATCTCGATACGCTAAGGCGCATCTGCCCGTCGTACCTGATTTCCGCTATATCCGCCAGATAGTGGATATCGCTTTGGTCTCCCCTAAACTCTCTGTAGAAAACGAGTTCGTTATCGTGAAACCCACCCACTCCTTCGAGCCCGTAAACGCCTTCCTGATTCTGCATTGGGAAAGTGCGCGGCAGAGAGAAAACCCTGAACGGAACTTTGGCAAATTCGTTTTTCAATTCATCGAGCGTGGGATCGTTTCGGTAAAAATATTTCCACGGAGAGTCTAACTTGATAAATTGATTGTTTACCTTGACCATATCTATCGTACTGATAAGAATTAGCGCGTAGACGAGGGAAATGGCTTTGATTTTGCCGTTTATGACGGCAATCAGCAGTCCGACTATCACCACGCTGAAGAGCCACCACAGCCACAGGTTCGGAACAAAGTTTTGTTCGTAATTAAGTTTGAAAATACGTGAAGCGTCTCCGTCGCCCATCATAGGCGCGGCGAAGCTTGTGGCGATGGATTCGATAGAAAAAAGTATGGAAAGCAAGGTAACGCCGCCTATCACGGCAAAAAGACCTGTCACCCATTTTCGCTTTTGCTCGCCGTCAATGTCGAACCGCTTGGCCAATAAATCCTTTATGAAAAAGGCCGCCATGAGCGCGGTGCTGAACGTGAACCAAAACATCATCATACTCGGTGCGCGGAATCTGTTTATACCGGGGATAGTATAATAAGTCAGAGCGAAAAACGGCGTATTCGCGCCAAGCGAGAAAAGTACGGCCATGATCGCGATACCCGCCCAAAAAATACGCCACAGGCTTTTCGGTTTGCTCGCAATCGCCAAAAAGGTGAGCAAAAGAGGTACGGCGCCCGCGTATTCGGTATTCAGCTTAAACCAGTTTTTGCCCCAATAATATTGAAGCGCGTTTCCAAACTCGTGTATCCAAAGTGAAAAGAACTCGGCCCAGTTCAACGGCCATGAAGCCGCAAACTCAAAACCTCTGTCGACACCTCTAACCGAAAAAGCGTTGCTGATAAACATGTATGAAGGATAGAGTATAATGCTCGACAGTCCTAACCCTATAAAAACCGCTACCCAAAAAAACGCCGCTTTGTAAATGATCTGCTTCTTTTCGACCTTATCGACTATCGCCTTAACAATATCGGTAGCCCAATACAGGAAAAGTCCCATCAACACAAAATAAGCCATTTGGACATGCGGAGACAAAATCATCATCGCCACGCCGGTCGCCATGAGCGTGGCATTGCGTAGCGATGGCAAATAAAGCAGCGACCGCAAGCGCCACACTACAAACGGTAACCACGCTATCACAAACATCTTTCCGTCATGCCCCGGGTTCAAGTGGGTCACAAATTGCGGGTTCAACATGAAAAAAAGCGCACCGGCAAAAGCGACGACATGGGAAACCGCAAACGATCTGCGCAGCATGAGGAAGAAAAACATACCCGCCAGAAAAATATGAAATACCATGGTAAAACCATACAGACGGTGAGCCGGAACAAACGGCCGCATAACCAAGCTTACCGGATAAAGCGCGTCGCTGAACATGGCGTCTATAGACGGCATACCCGCCAAACGCGTGCTGAACCACGTGGGCATCTGCCCATGATTAACAAGGCCGTCGGTCGTATACTGCGCCATGTCGATGTTCGATATCCGGTCGGAAGCGACGAATATGTCGTCGCTGAAAAAAAACGAAGAAAACAGGATTATCGTGAGGACGAAGAGCGTTGAGATACAAGCGATGTCCCAGTGCTTGAAAGGGGGTTTGCCGGTTTTGGTCATAGTCATAATTACTTATTCCTTAATTTTTTAATTTTTTTTAAAATCTTCTTTGGGGACGGGGCGCAAGATGTGCTTTCGCACGCGCTCCCCCG
>JAITUP010000093.1 GCA_031286265.1 Chitinispirillales bacterium
TATTTGGTTCGGCCATAGATGCTTTCCATAGTCTCTGTATCCATAGCCTTCGTTTCATTTGTACCGCCATTTTTATTACGGTATTCTGCTTATTTTTTTCTATAAGCGACGGTATCGCCAGAAATTTGTATCTCAGCGTTGCCAATCGATGCTTGACCTTTTCGGTCATAACCACCTGTCGAAACAAACTCATCAGATTATAAGCGATCGTCATCAAGACTAGTGTGGCTTCCGTCCCGTCGAAACTGGTTTGATTCATTTTATCTAAACCATAATCATATTTTAGTTCTTTGATCCTGTTTTCGCTGTTTGCGCGCCCACGGTACAGTCGCCATATTTCTGCAGCACCGAGCGGAAGATTTGTAATGTAGCAACTATATCGATAGCCGTTGTAGTCGATTTCATCGCCAAACAGGCTCAACTGCTTGCCGGTAGCGCAAGGACGTTCTTGGATTTTTTGGCGCACAGCAATCATCCGACGCGAATGTTCCCACTTCTCCCCTTGATAAGAAAATTCACAAATATCTATACCGCCGTCTATTCGCAACCAGTTATTTTCAGAGGCAATACGCCGCTGCACGGGATAACGCATTGGAACCGCCATGATATAATGTACTGGCTCTTCGCGTTCCTCTAAATAATCAAATGTGGTATTACTATAAAAACCACAAAGCCTACTATACAGAAGCTTGAAGCCGGCAATTACCCGCCGTCCGAGAAGATTACCGCGGGGCTTGCGGAGTTATTTCGTTCAGACAGATTCAGGAGCGAATTTCGGGCGCGGGTTGAGTCTGGGGATTTGCACTCTGTCAAAGCGGCGTTTGGTGATTTGCTTGATCTTATAGATACGGAAAAAGAGGGGCCTTTATCCCTGGCTTCTATTGTACAGGCACCGGGCAATATAGCCGATGTTTACGCGGATTTGCGAAAAGACTATTCAGAATTTCGGGATATAGTACGATCTCAGCAGAATACGATTCAAACTTTATCCGAATCGACCAAAAATTTGACCGAATCCGGCAAAAACTGGTCCGAGTCACACAAAAACCTCTCCGAATCAATTAAAATATTGGCCGAAACCAATGCCTCCAAAAATCGTCGGTATTAACTCGGCAATAAATGTTGACGTTGACTTTAAAGACTTTGATTTTAAAGATTTAAAAAAATGGCAAATATTATATTGATAGAAGAGTAACGGGCAAAAGCAACCCGATGTGGAGCAACCAACCGCCCCAAACATCAAAAAATGGAGACATTCCCCATGTCCGATAATCAACATTACGATTATGACGTATTGGTAATAGGCGCCGGCCCCGGCGGGTATGTGGCGGCGATACGTGCCGCGCAGCTTGGGCAGAAAGCCGCCGTTGTGGAAAAAGGCAACATCGGCGGAGTATGCCTCAATATCGGGTGCATACCTACCAAGGCCATCATACATCAGGCGGAAATCTACCGCGGACGCTCCAAACTCGCGGCGATGGGCGTGGCGGTCGACGATTCGGGCTTCAAATACGAAAACGTGTTCGCCGCCTCGCGCAAGGCGGCGGAAACGCTGTCGAAAGGCGTATCGTATCTCCTAAAAAAGAACGGCATAGACGTGATCGCCGGAACGGCGCGGATAGTCTCAAATCACGAGGCCACCGTTGTCGGGAGCGACGCCGGGGTTTCTCGCACCGTTTCCGCAAAAGCGATAATCATCGCCACAGGCTCACGCCCAAAAGCGATCCCCGGCCTCGAATTTGACGGCAAGCGGATTTTATCGTCAGACGACGCGCTCATGCTTAAAGAGCTTCCGCGCCGGGCGCTCATTGTGGGCGGAGGAGTTATAGGGGTTGAGTTCGCACACATCATGAACGCGTTTGGAACCGAGACGCATATCGTAGAAATGATGGAACGGCTGCTGCCGTCCGTTGATGGAGAGGCAACGGCGGTGATAACGCGCGCGTTTACAAAACGAGGGATAAAAATATATACATCATCAAAGATAACATCACACAATATTAATGGCGATTCAATAGACGTGGCAATCGACGGCCCTGGTGATTCGCGTATAAATATTTCCGTTGACAAAATTTTCGTAATGACCGGCCGCACGCCAAACTCGGAAAATCTCGACCTCGAAAAATTAAGCGTCGGCATGTCAAACGGATTTATCAAAACCGGCGATTACTGCCAAACGAGCGTCCCGTCAATCTACGCCATAGGCGACGTAGCGATGGCGTCGTCCCCGTTGCCGATGCTGGCCCACACCGCGTCCGCGGCGGGCGAATCGGCCGCGGAGCATATCGCCGGACACAAACCCCAAACTGCCTGTATCGACCCGCTGTCCGTTCCCGCCGTGGTATACTGCGAGCCGCAGATAGCCTCATTCGGCCTCACCGAAGAGCAGGCGGCGGCACAGGGCATCCCATTCACCAAGGCTGCGTTTCCCTTCAGGGCCTGCGGCAAGGCGGTCGCGGTCGATACGTTTGACGGAATGGTGAAGGTGATGGCCGACCCCGCAACTAAAAAAATAATAGGTGCGCACATTGTCGGCGCGGGCGCGTCGGAGATGATCCACGAGCTGATGTTAGCCTATAGCGCAAACCTCGGCACAACCGTCATAGCAGAGATGATCCACGCGCACCCTACGCTGTCCGAGGCGGTTATGGAAGCGGCGCGGGCAATTGACGGGCGGGCAACCCATATATGAAAACGACTGCCGCCGGCAAGCCTAAAATCGGTCACTATTTTGAATATGCCGCTCTGCATTGCGTTAATGCCGTCGTCAATATCATCCCACGAAAACTCGCGCTTGTTTTAGGATCGATAGTGGGGCGGGTTTTGTACCGCCTTGGCATATATCAAAAGACCGTGCGGGCGAATTTTGATCACGTAGGCATTTGGGAAAATGACGAAATCCGCAAAATCATTCCGAAACTATACAGGAACATAGGCCGCTACGCCATGGATTTTCTGCGCGGCGGCAGGCGGCTGCCGGTTTACCGGCTGCATGACTATAACATCTACACCGAGGCCCGCGCTAAAACCAACGGAACGATAATCATCCTTGCCCACTTCGGAAACTGGGAACTTTTGGCCGCGATTTTCGGCCGGCAGGTCGACGATCTCAACGTTATAGCCAAGCCTATGAAAAATCCGCTCGTGGAAAAATGGCTGCTCAAAAAACGCACTGCCCTGTCGGTTGAAACGATCTACACAAACAACGCGCTCCGCGGCATGCTCGCCGCGCTCAAACGTAACGGCATCACTGCCATCCTGATTGATCAATATCTCGGCCGCCAAATGGGAACTCCCGCCCCGTTCCTCGGCAAAATTGCGTCGACCGTAAGAACGGCAGCCGGGCTCGTGCGGAAAACCGGGGCGGCGGCGGTTCCGGTATATGCGATTATGAACGGCGACGGGTCATACGATATACACTTTTTCGAAGCCGACCCGCCGGTAGTCATGCACAGTGACGTCAATGATAGCGCCCAAATCGATGAAGATGCGACCGTAAGCGCGATACAGGCTCAACACAACGACATAATATCAAGCTGGATCACAAAACACCCCGATCACTGGTTCGGCTGGTTTCACAAGAGGTTTAAAGAATATCTTGACTATAAGTCTTGATGTTTGAGCCTCCATAATGAAAAAGCAAACAAGCTTTAACAAATAACGGTTATATTCTTTATTTTTTACAAAATTTTCGTCACAGGTATTATATTCCATAAATACAGAAAATATCTTGAACATGAAAGGCAGTGTGCTATGGAGACAGAAAAACAAGCAGTAATAACGGAACGGATCGTTAAGGAAATTAAAGAGTATTTAGGAGACAAATTAGATAAAATCATTCTGTACGGATCCTACGCACGAGGTGACTACGATGAAGATTCAGACATTGATATTTTGATACTCGCCAATATTGAGCACACGGCAACGCCAAAATACTATCCGAAATTACGGGATATATCACACGATATATCGCTGGAGAACGATGTGATTTTATCGCTCTTGTTCAATAGTGCGGATTTTTTCAACGCTAACGCGAAAACCCACGCTTTTTGTAAGAATGTAATTAGGGAGGGGAGGATACTGTATGGATCAGATAGTCGATTTGGCTGATCAATACATAGGATTGGCAGAAAGATGTTTAGCTTCGGCACGGCTAATGCTGGAAGATGGCGATTTAAGAGGTTCGGTAAACCGTTCTTACTACTGCGTTTTCAATTGCGCTCAAGCACTGCTTGCACATGAGGGTGTCGGGTACAGTAAGCACAAGGCAGTAATCTCGCATTTTAGGAAAAACTACGTACACACGGGCATATTTGGCGCAAGATTTTCTAAAATCATAGGTGACCTATTTGATGATCGCAATATCTCGAACATGAAAGGCAATGCGCTATGGAGACGGAAAAAATCAAAGGCAGGGACAAGCGATAGATGCACAAAGCGATAGTAATGTTTTCCGGCGGGCTTGATAGCGTTGTCGCCGCCCATGCCTTAAAATCGCAGGGGCTTGACGTTATCGCCTTACACTTTGTTCTCCCGTTTTACGCCGGTGTCGGCATTAGGCCTGCGCAGGCGGAGGAAAGCGCCGAAGCGCTTGGCGTTACCTTGCGTGTTGAGGAAGAAGGCGAAGAGTTTTTGGAGATGGTCCGCAGCCCGAAATTCGGCTACGGCAAAAACGCCAACCCATGTATCGATTGCCGGATACACCGGGTGCAAAAGGCGGCGCGGATTGCGGAAGAGACGGGCGCGGTTTGTGTAGCGACGGGAGAGGTGGCGGGGCAGCGGCCCATGTCACAAAAAATGCACATGCTTCACAGGATAGAAAAAGCCGCCGGAGTAAAAGGTAAAATACTGCGCCCGCTGAGCGCGAAACTTTTACCGCCTACGGAAGTGGAATTGGCGGGAATTGTCGACAGGGAAAAACTGTTCGACATCTCGGGAAGAACTAGAGCCGTACAATTAGCCTACGCTAAAGAACACGGATTGATACACGCCTCACCCGCTGGCGGGTGTACGCTGACAAACTTGGAAACCGGCGCAAGATTCGCAGACTTGATGGCAAACAATCCGCTGTTTTCATTAATTGATTTCAAATTGATAGCTTATGGGCGGCATTTCAGAACATCGCCGAAATACCGCGTTATAATATCGAGGAACAGTGGAGAGAATGAGATTATTGAAAAACTTTACGCCTCATTGCAAGCGTCGTCACCGTCAAACGTATTTCAGATGTATCTGCGCGATGCCCCAGGCCCCTTGGCAATCGGGTTAGGCGAGCCGAGCGAAGACGATTTGCGTTTCAGCGCGGCGGCAACGGCGCGGTTTTCAAAAATACGCGACATGGAAAGCGTAGCGGTTATAATTAGCGGTAACAACTTCGATAACCGCGTGACAAACGTCAGGCCGGCGGAAGAATCTGAACTTGATAGATATAGGGTGTCGTCTGACAAAAAGGTCAAAACGCCCCTCCGCTAGTCCACAGCTTTCGATCCATACTTCTATACTGTATCGCCTCGGATATATGCACCGATTGAATTCTCTCGGATTTATCCAGATCGGCGGTTGTCCTTGCTACTTTCAATATTCTATCATAGGCCCTCGCCGATAATCCCAACTTTTCTATTGCTGTTTTCAACAATTCTTTGCTTGCGTCGTCCAGCTCACAGTATTTTCTTATGTGTTTTGATTCCATGTGAGCGTTGCAGAAGATGTTTTTGTATTTACTAAAGCGTTCGGTTTGGATGACGCGGGCGTTTTTTACTTCTTCACGCATGGATTCGGAATCACGGCCCGGGACTTTTTGCGTCAATTCTTCGTATGTTAAGGCCGGGACTTCGGTGTGGATATCTATCCTGTCGAAGAGCGGGCCGGAGATTTTGGCCATGTATTTCTGGATTTGCTCTTCTTTGCATGTACATTTGTGGCGTTTGTCCGTATAAAATCCGCATGGGCACGGGTTGAGCGCGGCGGCCAACATAAATCGCGCGGGGTATGACAGCGACATCGCGGCCCGCGAGATTGTCACCTTGCCGTCTTCGAGCGGCTGCCTTAAATTTTCGAGAACGTTTTTATTGAATTCGGGGAGTTCATCGAGGAACAAAACGCCGTTGTGGCTTAAACTGACTTCGCCGGGACGGGGGTACGATCCGCCGCCGATCAGCCCCGCGTCGCTGACTGTGTGGTGAGGGGCCCGGTATGGGCGGACGGCCAAGAGCGGGGTCGACGGATCGAGTACCCCGGCTATCGAATGGATTTTCGTCGTCTCGAGAGCCTCGTTTAGAGATAAATCCGGCAAAATCGTCGGCAAGCGTCTCGCGAGCATAGTTTTGCCTGATCCCGGCGGCCCGACCATCAATATATTATGCCCACCGGCGGCCGCCACAAGGAGGGCGCGCTTGATATGCTCCTGCCCTTTGACATCTCGAAAATCTACATTATACATTCTTGAACGATTGAAAAGCTCGTTCAGGTCGGTGAAATGCGGCGTGATGTTTTTGTCTCCCTGCAAAAACTCAATCGCGTCGCCGAGTGTCTTGACCGGATAGATCGCCACGCCCTCGGCAACCGCCGCTTCCTGCGCGTTGTCTACGGGGACGATCATCCCCTTAATACCCATCTCCCGCGCGGTCACAGCCATAGACAGCATGCCCTTGACGCGCTTGACCGTACCGTCGAGGGACAGTTCGCCTACCATAACATAGTCGTCGGTTGAATCTGTAAATACCTGCGAAGACGCCATGAGCATCCCTATCGCGATGGGCAGGTCGAACGCCGAGCCCTCCTTTTTGATATCCGCGGGCGCCATGTTGATCGTAATTTTGCGAGACGGAAACTGAAATCCGCAGTTTTTGACCGCCGACAGTACCCGCTCCCGCGACTCACGGACCGCACCGTCCGGCAGCCCGACAATGGTGAAACTCGGCATCATTTCACAAACATCGGCCTCAATGATAACTTCAAAGGCATCGATACCTAAAACGGCCATAGAACGTAATTTGGCTAGCATAAACGCTTCCTTTATTATATTTTGAAAGACAAAAATCAAAGGCTTTACAATAAGGTAAGGCCTCGCTGATACGGGAAAAACGGGAAAAATACGGTACGACGCGAATGGCACAACGCAAAAGACAGAGGATAGGGGCGATTTTTGGCTATTATCGGGATAAATCTCTATCTTGGTATATAAAATAATTATCGGCACAGGCACCGTCAAGAAAAAAATATTAAAAAAATTTTGCCATTTTCTATATGGTACAATACTATATTTAGTATTCGTACCATGCCGCCGTGCGCACACATTATAATGGGTACCTTCAAAAAACCTCGCCGTGTTACAGAGGGTATGAAAACAAAGGGGCCCCATTGTGTGGATTACGCGTCATATCCCCCGTATTTGGCTTTAGAATGCGGGTTTTGGGGTAGTTCGGTTGCAGGTGGGGCGTTACGGGGGCTGTCTCAAAAGCCGTCATTGCGGGCTTGACCCGCAATGGACGGGGTGGGCTGGGCGCTCGCAATGACGGCTTTTGAGACAGTCCCGTCCTCGAAAAAAATCTAAAAAGATGTCGCTAGAACGGAGGTTTTACGCAATATGTCGACGACTGATGAAGAAAAGGAAGTAACCGAAAAGCTCCTTGTGCTACTTAAGGACGACAGCCTTGTGGCCGACTATATCCGCCTGTTTGGGTTTGTTATCAACGCCAAAAACCTGAAGGAGATCAGGGATCGTAAGCGGAAAAGCGAGGTGGAGGCGACCACCCAGTCTATGAATCCTGCGCTGGCCGCCCGAGCCGCCCGTCTCAACGCTATCAACGAGAGTAATGCGGCCGCTGCCGCCGCCGCTGCCGCCGCCGCTGCCACAGCCGCCAAAAAAACTCAGGTTAAAACAGTAGAGCCGCCGCCTGTCATCGAGGAGCGAGACCCTATATTTGAAACGACCGTGACTTGCCCGGTCTGCGAACATCCGGGCATCATCGGCTACGAGCTTCGCGCAAAAAGCCAGCAGGTGCTCCAAACCGCATTCCTCGTCCCTATGTTTACGGGCGCGCCGGGCTTTAAAACATACGATTACAACCTAATCGCCGTGACTGTTTGCCCCGACTGCCTCTTTGCGTCGCCGGATAGAAAAAATTTCTCTTTCCCGGCGCTCTCGGGAAACGGCAACGAAAAGTCAACGCTGCCGGAAGGCGTGATTTTGGACCTCAAGGGAAACATCGGGGAAAGCATGGAGCTCCTACCGGCGGCGCTGAGCAACGAGGCCTACTTCAAGAGGGATCGCACACCGAAAGTCGCCATTGAAAGCTACCGGCTCGCCATAGCGCGGGCAATGGTGGAGGCAAGCCTTCTACAGCCCTACGGATACTACAAAATGGGCTCCTACACCCTCAAGATCGCACATATAATGAAAGCAAACAAAGAAGACGACACCGAGGCGCTGACCGAAGCGCTCGGCTATTTCGAAAAATCGTTCAGCCAATCGGAATGCACGGCCGACGAGATTGAAGCACAGGTTCTCTACATCATCGTGGCGCTGTCCATTAAACTGAACAAATTAAAAAACGCCCACATGTATTTAGGCGTGTTCAAAAAACTGCTCGTCGAACGCCAGGAACGGATAAAGAGGGAGCCGGAACTCAATCTCAACACCAAATCGCTTGAAAAATGGGAATATCGGGCGCGATATATGTGGGATGACCGGGATAACCCAGATTTTGATAAATTGAGGTAATCCGCGTTTGATCGCGAGGTGTGGAAATATGAAATGCGGGAGACGGATAACGATGAGAATTTATTTGCGCATGGCGCTGTGCGTTATCGCGACAACCGTATTAGCCGTCGCACCAACAGCCCAAAGCGCGGAACCGTCGCCAACAGCAGACACTACGGAAATGCAAGACACCGCGAACGACACTACACAAGCAAATGACCCCGGCTCAGCCGCCGCCGAAGAATTTATGAGCAGATACGGACAAGTGTCGGCCGATTCACTGGAACAAATACTCAGGGCCGACTACGCGCTGTGCACCGGTGACACGTCGAGAATCAGCCGCGACCGGCTGTTCAGATGGAAAGCGCAAATCGATTCGATGGTGATGGACAGAAGCTACCCCGAAAAACTCAGAATATTCATAGCGTCTACCGGCATGAGGGCGCATGGGGTAAGACCGTGCGAACCGCTCGTCTTTGCCGAACGGCTCAACAGGCAGATAAACGAAATGGACAGCATAATCTCGGCGCAAAGAATCGCAAGAGATAGAGTCCGCGACGATTCCACCATAGTAGCTCAGGAATTGAGCACGCACAAATCCGGCCCTGCCGATATACTGAATATTCCGGCAGGAGTATCGAGGCAAGCGGTTCGGATAATTCTAAGCGACAACAACATCAGAACGATAAACATGCCCGACCGCCTGCAAGCCAATCAGGTAAGATTCGAAAATCTCGTTACCACCATCGCCTTCTATTTTGACGCGGACGACAGATACACCGGCTACGAAGTGGAAACCGAAGCGCTGAAAGCCGAACGGCTCGACGATACGGTGAGAGGCTGGGCCGATCGATTAACGGCATCATTTGCAAAAAGAATAGGTCCGCCAACTTCCGTAAACCGCGTAGCGTTCGGCGACATAAAACAGGGATGGCTCTCGGCCATCGCGAGATGGGACAGAGGGGAAAACAGACCAAAAACGTTCATCGGGCTGGCGACGCATGATAATCTGTACTACGCCAAGGTAGTGGTAAATTATTAATGCACAGCGTATCGGAGTCGTCAAGTAATTTTACGGAAACAATACGGCGATTCGGCGTCGCCGACGCTATCATCATAGCAATGATGACATGCGCCGTATTCCTTACGTCAGACATACTTAGATCGGGACGGCCGGACATCGTTACGATATTCAGACAAAATACCGTTATCGCCTCATATCCGCTCAATATCGACGCGATTATTAATATCAACGGCAAAATCGGCTCGCTTGATGTTGAGATAAAAGGTGAGACGGTGAAGATACTTCACGCAAACTGCCCTCGCCAAATTTGCAGGCGGTCAGGCGCAATTAGCGGCCGACGCGGGCAGCTTGTCTGTGCGCCAAACAATGTGTTGATTCAGATTAAACCCCAAAAAACAGATGATGTCGATGCCGTCGCTTATTGAAAAAAATAATAACGCCGTCCTGCAAAAAACAATATGGTTGATGGCCGCGGTAGCGCTGAACGCCATTGAACTCGCCATCCCGAAGCTGCCGTTTTTCCCGTGGCTTAAACCCGGGCTTGCTAACGCCATTACCGTGATATGGATTATAAAATATGGATTTACGGACGCGATTCTTTATACAGCGCTGCGAGTTTGGATTTCCGGTTTTTATTTCGGATTTTCGCTGTTTACGTTTTCGCTCGGCATTACCGGAGGATTATTGTCTACGATGATAATGTCCGTATTGTGGATGACGCTCGGTAAACGTAAATTGATGGGGACGGTAGGGATGGCGATAATTGGAGCGTTGTTTCATAATGCCGGGCAGCTTGCCGTTGTGTATTTTATGATGTCCGGTAATATTGCTATTTTTGGGCAAATCCCGTTTATGCTCGCCGCGTCGATATTATTTGGAGGCATCGTTGGAATGCTTGCTCCCGCGGCGGCTAAACTTTTTGATTGCGATAGGACCGCAATAAAACCTTGCGCCAAAAAAAACGAATCACCTCGCTTCGCTTACGATGGCAATCATTTTTACAGCCCGGAATTAACGGCAAAATTCATCGACAAAACCGTCATCATGCTAACATTCACCGTGTCGATTTCGTTGATGTTTATTAACAATATCTATATCTTGATAGTCGCCGCTATTACATTTTCGTCAATATCATTAGTGCTGAATCCACAAAAAACAAGCGTCGTTTTCTATCCGATAAAATTTTATATGCTATTCATTTTCATAGCGTTCACCCATATATTTTTTTCTTATGGAACTTATATCGACACGCTCCCTTTCATAACCAAGGAAGGCTTATTCTCATTTATCAATCAATCCCTGCGTCTCTGGTGCTGGCTTCAAACCGCGCACATTTTCAAAAAATTCAAATTTAGCGAAATTTTCATATCAATCCTGAATAAATCTTTCCCAAATAAAAAAGAAACCATCAGAGCAGGAATGATAACGCTCGAACACTTTCCTGAAATCATGCGGTTCGCCAAACCAAATAAAAAGAAAGCAATCACTATGTTGCTGTTCAAGCCGAAAATATTTTTGACAAATTACATAAACGACGTCAGCCACAGAATTGAGGCGCTGCTGCTATCGAAACATCAATTAAACTCAAATTTTCCGTTATGATGCTTTTTTAAAACCTTTTTTTAAAAAAGGTCCGCCTCACCCCTTGTCATAACTCGATAATGTTTGGGACAACAAAGGGTCGTTTTAACGGATAGGGCGATGTTCATTCGGGCGTTGTAGCGATGTTTTGTTTTTGATTTTAACATTTTTACCCTGATAGTATGCCCACATGTCCCCCGTAAGCGGTCGCCGCTTATGGGGGACCGCAGGGGGGCTATCGTATCGGGGCGTTACGGATGATAAACTATGCCCGAAGTGAGTGAGGATGTACAGTGTACATCCTGCCGTTTGATTGAAAGAGGGAACTTATGAGCCCCGTCCACAAAAGATTTTAAAGACTTTGATTTTGATATTACAAGCCAATAGATCGCCTTACGGCGCAACATTTAATTGGTGGTCTATTACTCCCGAACTCGTGTAAATGAAAATGGTTGCCCAAATTGAACAAAAATCATCCCATCGGTTTCAGGCAAAAATTCTACGTTTATATTTACAGGCTCAAAAATAAATTTGGTAATATCAATCGCATCGAGCGGAAAAGCCGATTGCCCTGTCCCCTGCCCTTTCAATCTTCCATTTTCTATAAAAAAGGTAAACTTAATAGGAGTTTCCTGACTTTGATATACGCCCACATATTTGTTCAACACTTCCAAATCAAGAGATAACGGCTCAGGAAATTCCGGAAATTCATAGTCCATACCGAAATAAATACTTAAAACGCCGCCCACAATATCATTCGGAAATAGTATGACGCCGTTTGTGGTATAGGTTACCGCCGTTTTTTCCGCGGGGAAGTAGACGGCCTTCGATTGAAACCCGTCTAAAAGGCCGGTATGTCCGAAGGCCGGCTTATCATTAAACGGCATGGCGACCAGCCCCAAGCCCGATCGTGTCATTTCATCCAGAGATTGCCTGGAGACAAGCCTCCCGTCGAATAAATGGTAGAAAAACTTATTAATGTCATAAGGGGTGGAGTGCAATCCGCCCGAACCGGTCAACAAGCTATTGTGCGTTTCTTCGGTTTGCGCCCATGTAAGTAATTTGTGGTGAGAATACGCCTCATTCTTTTGTGAATTCGTCTGTTCGCCGGTACGGGTATTTGTCAAATCAACCGGTCCGAAAATCCGTCTTTCAAGTATCCGGTCGAAATCGCGCTCATCAAGCCTTTCGGCTATCGAGGCAAGTAAAGCGTAATTTGAATTTGAAAGCTGCTCTTTTTCACCAGCCTCAAAAATCGGTTCATAGTCGGCAATTTTTCTCAACAGATCATTTTTTTTGATAGGGTCCAGCATCCAGTCAATAAAGGTTTCATCGGACATAAAATTAAAAATCCCGCTCCTGTGGCTCAAAAGATGCCTGATCGTAATTTTTTCGGAATTTTTAACCTGCGGATGAAACTCACTCAATTTTGTATCAAGATTGAGCTTGCCCTCCTCAATCATTTGCATGATAATCACAGCCGTAAACGTCTTTGAAACAGAACCGACCTTAAACTTCGTTTCTCCATCGATCTTTTTGTTCCGCGAAAAATCGGAATAACCTATCTGATAGCTATAAACCTCCGCACCGTCTTGAAATATCGAGACACTGCCAAAGCCCTTGTCGTGCGTTTCAAGGTAGTTGAAAAAGGCGTTAAGCTTCTCACGATCAAAATCCGCTCCATACAAGGCCGAGAACGATAAAAACATTATGAGCAACGATATTAAGCTTTTCTTCATTATCTCTACAGGTCCGTTTTTCAGATTTCTTCCCAAAATTACAGGCCGATAGGGCCACATATTGAAAATTAAATTATCGGCGGTGATATTTGATAATATTTTTATTTTTTTAACTCAAATTGTCCGTTAGGACACAGAATGTTTTTTTTAAAATCTTTTTTAAAAACCATTTTTTTAAAATGTGTCACCTAACCCCCTGAGACCGCTCCGTAATGTTTGGGACAACAAAGGATCGTTTGAGCGGAAAGGGCGATGTTCATTCTTGCCATTGGCTTGTTTTTGGCTTCGCCGAGGTAAACAAGTTGATTTTAGCATTTATATCCTCTATAATACGCCAAGATGTCCCCCGTAACCAGTCGACGCTTATGGGGGAGCGTAGTGGATTCCACGATCAAATTTTGCACTGCGCCACCCAGCGGCGCTAACAAACACGCAATACAAAAGGCACGGCGCAAAAATTACAACACAAAGAACATAATTGGGCGACCATCACGGCCGCCCATTCTAATAACCTATTTTAACGCACGCCAATAATAACCGACACCCGCTCACGACTTCCATCTGCGGTGGCGACCGTTCCACGCAATAAATACGTCCCGGCAGAAACCGGGCGGCCGTCTGTACTCGTCAAATCCCACGAACCGACAACGCGGGATTGGATGAAATCCGTCCCCACATCGGCTATTCCGATTCTGTTGACGACATTGCCGAACGCGTCGAAAATTGTCAATACAGCATCGTTTACACGCCGCCCTTGACGGTAAAAATTGACAACGCCCGATAATCTGTCAACCGGGTTGGGACCAACGGTGAACTCACCCGATGATTGATTAGCGGGCGCGACGATTACTGCTGCCTCGTCCGGTTCGACGACGGGTATCTCGCGGTCGATGTCGGCTATGGAAACGTTGCCAATATTTATCGTTATTTCTGGCTGGGACAGCGTGTAATTGAAGGCATCAGGCCCTGTCAACACAATATTCGTGGTTACTGGTTGGATGCCAATCTCCGCTGAAGCGGCAATGCCGCTTCCGAGTGTAAAACCTACGTTATCGCCGTCTACTACGCCAACGAGCGTGCCACCGGAGAGCGTGACAGATGTTGTACCATCAGGGTCGCGGCCTATGGCGGTTACACCTGTGATGGTGATAACCCTTGGGATGATGTTCGCGGTAACATCCATGCTTGAAGGCTGAGACGTGAGAATATAGTTAGTGGCATCTGTGCCGGCAAGCGAAAAATCAGTGAACGCTACAATAGGCTTGCCGGTTCCGACATTCATATCCGCAAACAATGCTATACCGCTAACTACAGTAACATCGTCTCCACTAACCATTCCATTGATTATTGCTTCGCCCCTAATATCAGTAGATGTCGTACCATCGTATTCCTTGTTAGCGGCGGCTACGCCAATGATGGTAACGGGGCGTGGGATAATAGTAACGCTTACGTCAAAACTTTGTGGCGTAATCCAGTCTATTCCAGCATTGCCACCTGTATTTGATGTTACAGAGGCTGTTACAGTAGCCGTGTATGTTCCGGGAGTGAGTCTTAATCGAGGCGTTACCGTAAAAGTAGCGCTCTCGCCTAAGGCGACGGAAGGAATTGATGATTGATTAATGGTAAAAGCGGAGGTGTCACCGCTGGATAAAGCAATGGATAAGGTACCTAACGGATAATTGGTATTGGCTAAAGTTACTGTTAGCGGCGGTGTATCACCGTATTGAACGGAATCGAAAGCATGTGTTTCCGATTGGGAAAGGGATAGGCCATGATACGGGACAAACGTAATCTGGCTTCTCCAGCTGGCCAGATTCGCGTCTCTTACGGTTGTGTTCTCATCAAAGCCGTAAACTATTAGCGATGGAGACGCGTTAGATAAATGTAAGTCATCGAATGGAAATTCTCCCCTCGGGCCCATCTCAAATATTATTGGCTCCTGTTTCAAAAAATCCATGCGATTGAGGTTCCTAATAGTTGAGAACGCAAAGGGTTGGACTGTTGTTACAGTACTTGGAATAATTAAAGTGCTTAATTTAGTAACATTGTTAAACGAGCGATTCCGGATTGTTCTTACACTACTTGGAATGATATAGGACAAATCGGCTCTGCCTTGTGGATATTGCACTAAAATCGTCCGGTCTTTGTTAAACAATACGCCGTCAACTGAACTCATGTATGGGTTTGTCGGCGATACCTCTATGGAAATTAATTCATGGCTATTAGTAAACACAGTATTTGTTGATGGAAGTAAAAGGCCATCACCGATAGTCACGTGAGTCACATTAGAGCCGGCAAGTACAGTGTTAGCCACAAATGTCACGCTGTGAGGAATATCTATCGAAGTCAAATTCGTCCCACTAAACGCATAACCCAAAATACGATTCACACCTTCAGGAATGGTAATGGAAGTTAGATTATGGAGTTGACTAAATGCTCCTACGCCGATTGTTGTTATACCGCTTCCAACAGCCACAGTGTAAATCTGATCACTAAATGCCACCCATGGCCCACCACCCGTACTATTAAAATCCCTCATATCCCCAGTTCCCCTGATAGTAAGGGTCTCTCCGTCCAACGTGGCAGTCACATTAGCGCTATCCGCATCAATACCAATATTCCACGTCTGCGCGTTCACAACCCCGGCAATCATCGCCACGGCAAAAACCGCCATGGTGATTTTGTTTGTCGTTTTTGCCTTGCTTTTTTTCATACAATTTTACTCCTTAGATTAAAAGTTAAAATTAAATTCAAAACCAATATCAATACAATGGGCTTACCGAATCCCCAAAACCATCGACACCCGCTCACGATTTCCGTCTGCGGTGGCGACCGTTCCGCGCAATAAATACGTCCCGGCAGAAACCGGGCGGCCACCCGTGTCCGTCAAGTCCCACGAACCGACAACGCGGGATTGGGTGAAATCCGTCCCCACATCGGCTATTCCGATTCTGTTGACGACATTGCCAAACGCGTCGAAAATTGTCAATACAGCCTCATTTACACGCCGCCCCTGACGATAAAAATTGACAACGCCCGATAATCTGTCAATCGGATTTGGACCGACGGTGAATTCACCCGATGATTGATTAGCGGGCACAACGATTACTGCTGCCTCATCAGGATCGACGACGGGTATCTCGCGGTCGATGTCGGCTATGGATGTGGTGCCAATGTTTACCCTCACGTTCCCAGGTTGCGCCAGTTGATAATTGGGAGCATCAGAACCTATCAACACAATATTTGTTGTTACCGGTTTGTCGGTGCCGGCATCCGGTGAAGCCATAGTGCCATTTCCAAGCACAAAACCAACAAGATCACCGCTTATTACGCCAACAAGCGTACCACCGGTGAGACCAACCGATGTCGTGCCATCGGCATTACGATCTACGGCGCTTACACCTGTGATAGTGATGACCCTCGGATTAATGTTTGCGATAACGCTTGAAGGTTGAGACGAAAGCGTGTAGTTATTAACATCAAGACCGGCAAGCGAAAAGCCGCTGAATGTAACGGTTTTATCGTTTCCGGCACTTGGATCGGCAAACGACGCTGTGCCCTCAACCATACTAATGTTATCCCCATCAATTATTCCGTTGATTAGTGCCGAACCTCTAGGCAAAGCGGTCGTTGTACCGTCATACTCCTTGTTGAAAGCGGTCAGACCGGTAATGGTAACAAGACGCGGGTTTACCGTAATGTTCACGTTGAAAGTTCGCGGATTAATCCAGTCTGTTTCACCGCCTGCGCTCGGCGCTACTGATACCGTTATAGTAGCCGTGTATGTTCCCGGGGTGAGCCCTGATTGGGGCGTTATTCTAAAAGAAGCATTCTCGCCTAAGCCAACGCTGGATAGTGCCGACAGATCAAGCGTGAAAGCCGATGCGTTAGCGCCGGACAGGACAACTGATAAAACACTCAATGGATAGTTGGTATTTCTTAATGTTGCGGAAGTCCACTGCGGCGTGTTACCGTATCGTATAGAATTGTAAGTATACTCTCCAGAGCGGGAAAGGGATAGACCATGATATGGGACGAAGGTGATATCTGGATATGTGCTTATGGTTGTATTTTCAGAAAAACCGTAGACTCTCAGCGACGGGGATGTGTACCCAAATACACCCAAACCAATTGATTCCATCGGTTCCCGCCTCAAAAAATCCACACGGTCTAGACTCGTAGAACCGTCAAACACCCCATCATCAATTCTTGCCACGCTTTTGGGAATGATTATGGAAGTCAGACTAATGCTACTCGCAAACGCATAATTTTCGATAGATGTTACAGTGTTAGGAATGGTTACAGAGATTAGATTTTCGAGGTTAGCAAATGCCCAATCTCCGATAGATGTCACACCGTCCTTAATAATCACAATCTCAATGTCGCGCATAACGTTGTAGTTGTTACCCCATGGTGGGCCTCTATCATATCCCATATCTCCGGTTCCCTCAATAATAAGCGTCTTTCCGATCAACGTTGCGGTTACGTCTGTTCGATCCGCATTAACACCAATATTCCACGTCTGCGCACTCACCCCCCCGGCAACCACCGCCACAGCAAAAGCGGCCATGGCAATTTTCTTTTTAACTCCCATTTTTACTGATTTCATACAATTTCCCCTCCTCAAAAAGGATTTAAAGTTATTTTGAACCGCCGACATTATATCCGGCGGCGTTGATAAACACGCAACGCAGGAGGCGCGGCGTGAGAATTACAACGCAAAGGACACGACAAATCGGTACAACGCAATAGGGTACAAAAAAATTGGTACAACGCAAAGGTACAACGCAAGGAATCGCGGGGACGGCCATGTAGGCCACCCACTTCTTACCTGCCTTCAAATAAAGCGAACAATGCAATAAAAACCAAAGCTACCTATCAGCACACCTGTTTTAGCTAATACGACGTAAAAACGTCACCCCAGTACTAATATAATACAAAAATGAATCCGTACCAAATTTTTTTTGATTTTTTTAAAAATATTTTTTTTCCCCGTATCCGGCGACAACTTTTTTACGCGGAAACAGAAGCTAAATTCGCCGAAGCGCGGGCGCAAATAGAAAAATACAAAAAAGACACCCCTTCCGCCGGACGTGACGACTTGAAATTCACCGCGCTGGTGTTTAAAGGAAAAGGAGATGTGAGCGTGTGCCTTCAATGATGTCGCTCCACAGTATTTTTTTTCACTTCACGCCCCTCCCGTAATGTATATATGGTTATACGATGAAAAATCTTGACCTAATAATGGACGGCCATGCCCTCGACCTTACGCTGACCCGCATCGCGCATCAAATATTGGAGCGCAGGATGCCGCTTGATACGATGTGCATAGTCGGCATGCAAACGCGGGGAGTATATCTCGCGCGGCGGATTGCGGCTAAAATCAATGCGCTGGGGGGAATGACGCTTAAAACCGGCGTTCTTGATACCACGCTCTACCGCGACGATTACCGGATCGCGTTTCGGCAGCCGCAGGTGCGGGTAACGGATATTCCGTTTGACATCAACGGGAAAAACGTCGTGCTCGTAGACGATGTGCTCTTCACCGGGCGCACGGTACGTGCCGCGCTCGACGCGCTTATGGATCACGGGCGGCCGCGCACCATACAGCTCGCCGTACTCGTCGACAGAGGGCATAGAGAGCTGCCTATCAGGGCGGATTATGTTGGAGAACAGATCACCACCTCGCCGGTACAGGAAGTCGCGCTCAAGGTTAGCGAAATTGACGGGGAGGACTCGCTTTGGCTCACGGAAATTGAAGAGGGAGACGCGGGATGAAGCTGCAAATTCAGCATTTGCTTGGATTGGAGGGAGTCTCGCGGGAGGATATCAACCTTATTCTCGATACGGCCGACATGTTTTACGGGGTGTTGCAACGGGACATAAAAGTTGTGCCGACGCTACGAGGGAAAACTATCGTCAATCTGTTTTACGAGAGCAGCACGAGGACACGGATATCGTTCGAACTTGCGGAAAAACGATTATCGGCAAGCCCTTTAGGGTTCTCCCCATCGACAAGTTCCATCAGCAAAGGCGAAGGGCTTAAAGACACCATCCGCAATATCGAGGCCATGAAAATCGACATGGTGGTGGTGAGGCATCCGTGCGCGGGAGCGCCGTATTTTCTTACACAGTGTACGGACGCGGTTATTGTCAACGCGGGCGACGGGCTGCATGAGCACCCCACTCAGGCCCTGCTCGACATGATGACAATCCGCCAGAAATTGGGGCGGCTTGAGGGGCTGAAAGTTGCGATAATCGGCGATATATTTCACAGCCGCGTCGCGCGGTCAAACGCGTGGGGGATGAAGACGATGGGGATAGATGTAACGTTATGCGGCCCGCCCACATTGCTGCCGCAACATACGGACAGCCTCGGCGTAAACGTTACCGATAATATAGACGAAGCGCTTGACGGGGTAGACGTGGTGATGTTGCTGCGCGCCCAACTGGAACGGCAATCAAGCGCGGTCTTCCCATCCATTCACGAATATCGCGAGCGCTACGGTTTTGATATCGACAGGTTAAACAAATTGAAAGAAGACGTGATTATTATGCACCCGGGACCCATTAATCGCGGGGTTGAGCTGGCATCCAACGTTGCGGATTCAAAAAACTCTGTAATTTTGGATCAAGTTACGAATGGGGTGGCGGTGAGGATGGCGGTTCTTTACTTACTGGGTGGCGGCGGTGGAGAAATGTAAGCTTTAAAAAACCATCGTCTCCAAAAAAATTTTAAAAAACTAAGGGTAAAAAAATGATTAAAAAAGGCACAGGCACGGTTACCTACCCCCTAACCAACGAACGGCAATCAAAGCCGTTAGCAATAATCAACGGCCGCGTTATCGACCCCGCTCAAAAAATCGACGGGACGATGAATATCATTATTGATAACGGAATCGTCAAACACATCGGTAGCGGCATCCCGCCCGAATATAACAACGCCGAGACCATCGACGCCGTTGACAAGTGGGTTGTTCCCGGGCTCGTCGATATGCACGTCCATCTGCGCGAGCCCGGACGCGAGGATAAAGAGACCATCGCCACCGGCTCATGCGCCGCCGCCGCGGGGGGGTTCACCGCGGTCGCCTGTATGCCGAATACCACCCCGGTCCTCGACGAAGAATCAAAGATCCGCTACGTCATCCAACGGGCCGCCGAGGGCTGCCCGTGCCGCATATACCCGATAGGCGCGATTACTAAAGAACTTATGGGTGAAGAGCTGGCCCCTATGGGTGAGATGGTGACGGCAGGCGCGGTCGCGATGTCGGACGACGGAAAGACCGTCGCCAAATCCAACATAATGCGTAACGCGTTCAACTACTCGAAATCGTTTGGTATCCCCGTAATCTGCCACTGCGAAGACGCGGCGCTGTGTGCGAAAGGGCACATGAACGAAGGACACGTCTCCACGCGGCTTGGTGTGAGGGGGATACCGGTCATAGCGGAGGACATTATTGTGGCGCGTGATATTTTGCTTGCCGAATACACCGGTGCGCGCGCGCACATCGCACACGTCTCGACGGCGGGATCGGTGCGGTTAATCAGGGAAGCAAAAACACGCGGAGTCAATGTGACGGCGGAAACTTGCCCGCACTACTTTACGCTAACGGATGAAGATATCGGGATGTATGATACAAACAAAAAAATGAACCCGCCGCTACGCACAGCCATCGACAGGGAAGCGGTTATCGCGGGTTTGGCTGACGGAACGATCGACGTAATAGCGAGCGATCACGCGCCGCACGTCTCCGAGGAAAAGGATGTCGAGTTTGACAACGCGGCGTTTGGCGTTATCGGGCTTGAAACCATGCTCGGCGTTGTGATGACGATTTTGGTGAATGAAAAATTGCTCACCCCGACGCAAATGGTGGAGCGAATGAGCGTCGCGCCGAACAGGATTCTCGGATTGCCGGGGGGTGCGCTGAAAGTTGGAGCGCCGGGGGATGTTACGGTGATTGATCCGGCGATAAAATGGACTGTCGATCCGACGATGTTCTTCTCAAAATCAAGAAATACGCCGTTTTCCGGAATGGGATTGAAGGGGGCGGCGGCGGTTACGATTTTAGGAGGGATGATTACTTACAGAAGGGGGTAGCTTTTTTAATTAATTGATTATATTAACAAAATGACCGATATCACTAAAATTCGATTCGATTCCGCCGTAAACATTGTAAAAACCCTCAGAAATGCCGGGTATGAGGCTTATTTTGCCGGTGGGTGGGTGCGAGATTTTGTTATGGGGGGGACTGACGGGGGCGATATAGACATTGCCACAAACGCTACGCCGGACGATATACGGCGCGTATTCCGGCGGACGGTAGGGGTCGGCGAACAGTTTGGGGTAATGATTGTCGTGGACGGCGGAGTGCCGTTTGAAGTGGCCACATTCAGGGCCGACGTGGGGATTAAGGACGGGCGGCATCCCGAGAGCGTGGTCTATACGGATGCCAAAAACGACGCGCTGCGGCGGGACTTTACCATCAACGGGATGTTCTACGATCCCATCGCCGAGGAAGTGATCGACTACGTTGACGGGCGGCGCGGGATTGATGAAAAGGTTATCAAAGCGATAGGCGACCCCACCGAGAGATTCCGTGAAGACTATCTGCGAATGTTGCGGGCTGTGCGATTTGCGGCGCGATTTGATTACGGCATTGATGAAGAAACGTTGAGAGCGATAAAGGACAGCGCGCACAACATCAAAAACATATCGGCGGAACGAATTTTTACGGAAACGACCAAAATGCTCACCGGCCCCAATCCGCAAAAAAGCATCGAAGTTTTGCATGATTCCGGTCTTCTAAAACAGATCCTGCCCGAAGTCGAAAACACGCGCGGCGTCGAACAACCGGCGCAGTTCCATCCCGAAGGGGACGTGTTTGTGCATACGCTGCTAACAATCGGGCATCTCCCGCAAAACCCCTCCCCCGCCCTAGCGTGGTCGGCGTTGCTACACGATATCGGCAAGCCCCAAACCATGACCGTAACCGATCGTATTCGTTTCAACAACCATCACCACGCCGGCGCGAAGTTGACGGAAAATATCCTGAAACGGCTACGCGCTCCAAACGCGCTGATCGACGCGACGGTATCGATAGTCGAAAACCACATGAACTTCATGAACGTATCCAGAATGCGTCTATCGACCCTGAAAAAATTCCTGTCAAGAGAGACCATACGCGACGAACTTGAGCTGCACCGAGCCGATTGCCTGTCGAGCCACGGCGAACTCGACAACTACGATTTCGTCAAGACGCGGTTAGAAACATTCAAAGCCGAAGAAATCAAGCCAACACCGCTCATCACCGGCAAAGACCTAATCGCTCTGGGTATGAAACCAGGCCCAATCTTTGGACGAATATTAGGTGAAGTCTATGATATGCAATTAGAAGACAGAATCACCACAAGAGAAGAAGCGCTCGTAGCGCGTGACAGTATCGCGAATAAATTCCGTAAGAGCCCTTAAGTACCGATTAGATATCGATTTAAAAGATTTTGATTTTTAAAAGATTTTTATTGACCGCCGTTCCCCATCAATGTATTATATTTATAGCTCCATCACTATTGAGCCATTGAGCTTTTAGTTTATAACATTAACTTTTTTTGGGAGGGTTGTATGTCTATTAAGGTTGGCATTAACGGTTTTGGCAGGATTGGCAGGCTGGTTTTTCGGGCGGCTATGGAAAAACCTGAAATTGAAATCGTCGGTATCAACGATCTAATCAGCGTTGATTACATGGCTTATATGCTCAGATACGACTCCACGCATGGCAGATTTAGCGGTACCGTGGAAGCCAAAGACGGCAAGCTCGTCGTAAACGGTAAAGCGATCCGCGTTACAGCCGAAAAAGACCCCGCAAACCTCAAGTGGAACGAGGTGGGCGCAGAGTATATCGTTGAGTCTACAGGGCTTTTCCTCACGAAGGAGACCTGCGAAGCTCACATTAAGGCCGGCGCGAAGCGCGTTGTGATGTCGGCGCCGTCGAAAGACGACACACCGATGTTCGTTATGGGCGTAAACCATACCAAATACAACAAGGAAGCGTTTGTATCCAACGCCTCCTGCACAACAAACTGTCTCGCCCCCGTCGCCAAAGTTTTGCACGACAACTGGGGTATCCTCGAAGGCTTGATGACCACCGTCCACGCTGTCACCGCCACCCAAAAGACGGTCGACGCCCCCTCGGCGAAAGACTGGCGCGGCGGCCGCGGCGCGGGTCAAAACATCATCCCCTCATCCACGGGCGCGGCGAAAGCCGTGGGCAAGGTTATCCCCGAACTCAACGGCAAGCTCACCGGCATGGCGTTCCGCGTACCCACGCCCAACGTCTCGGTGGTCGACCTCACCGTTCGCTTGGAAAAACCGGCGAAATACGATGAAATTAAGGCCGCTATGAAAAAAGCCGCCGAAGGCGAACTCAAAGGTATCCTCGGTTACACCGAAGACGATGTCGTCTCGACCGATTTCATGGGCGACTCGCGCACATCCGTTTTCGACGCGAAAGCCGGTATAGCCCTAAGCGATAATTTCGTGAAAGTCGTGGCCTGGTACGACAACGAAATGGCTTATTCGCACAAAGTCTGTGACTTTATCAAGTACATGGATACTGTAAAGTAAGCATGTTCTAACCATGTGCGTCCTTGAAATATGCCAAGGACGCACCCTTTTAGCATTTAAAGAAAGCTTCCTTAAAATCTAAAATAAACGTAAGGACAAATAAATCATGGCCTTAAAGAAAAAAACCGTAAAAGACGTAGATTTCAAAGGCAAGCGCGTAATTATGCGCGTAGACTTTAACGTCCCCATGGACAAAGGTATCATTCAGGACGACACGCGCATGCAGGCCGCGCTGCCGACCATCAAACACGTCCTCGAACAGGGCGCCAAAAGCCTTGTGCTGATGTCGCATCTCGGCGACCCCAAAAAGGAATCGGCGAAGATGAAAGAGGCCGCCGAGAAAGCCGGCCAGCCCTTTGACGAGCAGCAGTATTTGGCCGACAAGCACAAAATGGCCCCGCTTGCCAAACATTTGTCGACCCTGCTCGGTAAGGATGTCGGCCTCGCTCCCGATTGCGTGAGCGACGAGACACAAGCAATGGTCGCCAAGCTCGACAACGGCGCCGTGTTGATGCTCGAAAACACACGTTTTCATAAGGAAGAGACATCTAAAGACGCCGCCGAGCGCGAAAAAATGGCCAAAGTTATAGCCACGTTCGGCGATATCTATGTAAACGACGCATTTGGCACCGCGCACCGCGCCCATGCGTCCACCACGACCACGGCGCAATTCGTGCCCGTCGCCGTGGCCGGGTTCCTCATGGAAAAAGAGCTCGTCTTCCTGCAGGATAAGATCGTTGATAATCCCGAAAAGCCTCTTGTCGCGATTATCGGCGGGGCAAAAATTTCCTCCAAACTCGCCGTTATCGAAAGTTTGCTCGACAAAGTCGACTGCCTGATTATCGGCGGCGGCATGTCCTACACATTCCGGAAAGTGATGGTTGGAAACAACAAAATTGGCGATTCGCTCTTTGAGGAAGATATGATGGATACAGCGAGGAAAATTCTGAAAACGGCTGAAGAAAAAGGAATTAAACTTCTTCTGCCCGACGACAACATCGTTACACAGAAATTCGCGCCGGACGCCGAATCTAAGCAAGTAACCGCGGGCACGATTGAAGACGGCTGGATGGGTATGGACATCGGCGAGCAGACGCGGGAAAAATTCAAAGCGGCGATTAAAGGCGCGAAGACTGTCTTCTGGAACGGCCCGATGGGCGTGTTCGAGTTCCCAAGATTTGCGGTTGGTACGCAAATAATCGCCACCACGCTTGCGGAACTCGACGGCGCGATTACGGTAATCGGCGGCGGGGACTCGGTCTCGGCGGTCAAAAAGGCCGGTGTGGCGAGCAAGATGTCGCACATCTCGACAGGCGGCGGAGCATCACTCGAGCTTGTTGAGGGTAAGGAATTGCCGGGAGTTGTGGCGTTGAATGATAAGTGAGTTGGAATTACGGGTATCGTGATTTTTTGTAAAGGGCGCGGTTTACCGCGCCCGCCAAAATTTCCTCTTTTTTCCATGTGTTTTTTTCAATACAAATCGCTATGTGATCCCGTTCTAACAGCCGTTAAGATCAATTTATCGCTATCAATTTTGTAGATTAGCAACCAATCGGGATTTATGTGGCACCCACGATGGTTTTTGTAGTTCCCAATTAATTGATGATCTTTGAATTTTGGAGCCAACTTCTCGTTTTTCAATAATTTTTCAATGATAGCCCAAAGCTCATTGATCTTTTTTCCTTGTTTTTGAATTTTTTTGTAGTCTTTTTTGAACTGTTTTGATAATTGCAAATTAAGCATTTAACCACCTTTTGGCATCTTCTATTGAATTAAATACCGGGCTTAAATTTTCCCCGTTTTCAACATCTTCAATCGCGGCGATTGTTTCTCTGTTCGGTTTGGCTTTTTGGATTTGGAATGGCAGACCGTTGTATATAACCGCTTGTCGCAGAAAAACGTTTATGGCGGTTGTCATATCCATTCCAAGTTCTCCAAACAATTCTTGCGCTTTTTTTTTAATTTCGCTGTCCATTCTGATATTCATGCTCACATGGGGCATATAATGCCTCCTTTTTATAGGCGTTAATAAATGATGAATGTGGCTACTATACACATAATATACATATTATATGCGTATAAAACCAATATATTATATTTTTTTTTAATTTTTGCTTAATCGGTCGAATTGGAATTCTTATCTCGGCGGTCACCAATTCTCAGGCTTATCATAAGTGCTTTAGGCGCCCACAGGGCATATCAGAACTTTCCGCTGTCGGCAGGAATTATCGGCCGGTATCGACCCCCGCCGACAATTAGTAAAGGGCGCGGTTTACCGCGCCCTTTTTGCTATCAGTAGTTTTTACGCCAACTTATTCGCTTGATTTTGCATCAAGAACGGATTCAGCCAAGACAAGAAAACGAAGCAGAACACCAGATACAACACGCTATTATCAGTGCTGCCAAGTTTTGCAAGACGCTTGCCAGCCGCGTATTGCCAATAGATAAAGTAAATACCAAAGGTGACAAATATCAACACAAGATGTCCCAGCCAGGTAAATCCTTCATCCGTTTTTTCCTTGAGCTGGTTTTGAAAACTACAGGTCCAGTACAAACCGTAAATGCCCAAGGTAACAATGTAAAGCACCACCATCATAACGATACTTCTGTTTTTCATGCATTCCTCCTAAAAATATGGTTTATAGTTAAAAAACTAAACAAGCTATGGCTAAAGATAATAATTGCCACACTAAAAAGCAAATAAATATAAAGGGTTTTATTGTCAGTCTGTAATGCCACAGCGGTCATCCCGCAGGCGTCGATGCCAGAGTACCGCATCATCATCGGCAGGGCACAACAAGCACTTCTTTACCCTCTCTATATCCCCGGTGAGTATCATATATGGGTAGACCCACATAAAATACATCATCGGCGCGGCAATAATCGCGAAGGTGAAGAAAACTCTTGACCGAAAATATCGAATCCTTACTCATACGGCACATTCTCTCTTTTGTATGGCCCCGTTTAAGGCCACGTGTTTGAATATTGTTGGAGAGAATATAACATTTGGCACAGAGCGGTAGCATAAATTATTTCTCGGATACTCAAAGAAAAATGTTTTTTGTGTAAAAAACCTGCCCGACCCTTTCAATATGCTCCGTCAGATTTTCATTTTTTATATCTTTGAAAATCGACAAATCGCACATGTACGGTATCGGCAGCTCGTAAATCAGGCCAGAGATATGCATTTTATCGTTAAAGGAAATGTCGCCGTATATTGTCAGGTCGATATCGGACCCGTTCCTGTAGTCTCCTCTCGCCCTTGAGCCGTAGATTATGACTTTTTCAATTCCTGAATATTGGGAAAAAACTCCATTTATCATGTCTATCGTTTTATCAGGCAGCCCAAACATTACTTTTCCTCGGATTCTTGAGATTGGTATTTTCTCATCGTTTTCAGCAGTTTTTCCATCTCTTCAATATATGAATCTGATACACTGTTAACAACTCTTATCGCCACCTCTTCATCGTATGCGTGTACGGTTTCGTTTCTGCGCTCGATCATATCCATCCAAATTTCACCGTTTTCTATTATATCGTTTTTAAATGCGTTACGAATTGCGTCTCTTGAACCCACGATACGGGAAATTCCCTTGTGATGCAAATAATCTTTCATCAAGTTCCAAGCCAATTCAAATGTGAACTCAAATGATTGAATAAGCCCCATCCTCTCCGCTTCTGTTAGCTCACGCTCTTCTTGGATGTTATGAACTCTCTCGAGTATGGCAAACGCTTTCGCGTAATTATCCAATCTCTGTATCCATCTTTTTTCGGGCAGCGCCATGATCCTTGTCCTTGTTTTTGATGTTTTGTAGTAGTTGTTACTTCAATAGCAATATAATATTTTGATTCTTCACTTCGCAAATTGTATTTTCTGAATGTTCGATACACAAACATCACCCTAAACACTGGAGTAAAGGATAATCGTGATGACCAAGGTTTTGCCGTTTACTAATGATGAGATTGTTGAGTTGGCCAACAGCCACAAGACGCCGTTTCATATTTATGACGAAAAAGGGATACGCGAAAACGCGAGGCGGCTTATAAGGGCGTTTTCTTGGGCGCCGGAATTTTATGAATATTACGCTGTCAAGGCTAATCCTAATCCTTATTTATTGACGATTTTCAAGCAGGAAGGGATAGGCGCGGACTGCAGTTCTCTTGCGGAACTGTCGCTTGCGATACGGTGCGGCATTACGGGCGAAGACGTAATGTTTACATCAAACGCCACCCCGGCGCTTGAGTTCAAGGTTGCAAGCGCTATGAGCGCGATAATAAACCTCGACGACATCACCCACATCCCCTTTTTGGAGGAGTGCGCCGGATTGCCCGATCTCATCTCCATACGCTACAACCCCGGCCCGCTGCGCACCGGCAATGCGATCATCGGCAACCCGCAAGAGGCGAAGTACGGGTTTACGCGGGAGCAGGTGTTTGAGGGTTACAAAATTCTGAAAAGTAAGGGAGTGTCGCGCTTCGGGCTTCATGCAATGATGGCATCAAACGAGTTGAACGGGCAATATTATGTCGACACCGCCATCATGCTGTTTGAGCTTGCGGCGGAAGTCTCTAAGGAATTGGGAATAAAGTTTGACCTCATAAATTTCGGCGGCGGGATCGGCATCCCATACCACCCCGAGCAAAAGGCCGTTTGCTTTGACGAAGTCTCCGCCGGAATAAAAGCCGCGTATGAAAAAATCATAGTTCCGGCAGGATTGCACCCGCTCAAAATTTGCATGGAGTTAGCCCGCGCGATGACCGGCCCATACGGATTCCTCGTATCAAAAGCTCTCCACATCAAAAAGACATATAAGAATTACGTAGGCCTCGATGCTTGTATGGCAAACTTGATGCGCCCTGCTCTCTACGGCGCATACCACCACATCACAGTTGTCGGCAAAGAAAATCAACCGGCGGATTATATGTATGACGTGACGGGGTCATTATGCGAAAATAACGATAAATTCGCTATTGACAGGCGCTTGCCGGAAATCGTCCCCGGCGACATATTCGTAATTCACGATACCGGCGCGCACGGCCATTCGATGGGGTTCAACTACAACGGAAAAACCCGCAGCGCGGAATTGCTACGCCGTGAGGACGGAAGCGTTTTAGAAATCAGGCGGGCGGAAACGCTCAGTGATCTGTTCGCGACATTGGATTTTGAGGGGCTGGGAAAGTTTTGCTGAGCCAAAAAACATTTCGGCCTTGATATTTTTAATAAAAAATATTATATTGAAATTATGCCAGAACTAAGTCGATTTTTAGGTATCGCGATATTGATGCACTTTGATGATCATAATCCCCCACATTTTCATGTGAGATATAATGATTTTCGTGCGATGATTTCCATTAAGGATTTGCTGTTAATGGAAGGAGAGCTACCGCCTCGCGTACAGGGGCTGGTTGTGGAATGGGCCAGACAGCACAAAGATGAATTGTTGAAAAATTGGGATATGTTGCAAGAAACCGGAAAATATTTCAAGGTAAAACCATTAGTTTAGAGAGGTACGGCAATGATTTGGGTTATTAAAGCGGAACTAAAAGATGGTTATAAGATTTTCGTGGAATTCAACGATGGCATAAATGGGGTTATTGATTTTAAGGAAAAACTGGATAATGATCATCGGCCGATTATCAGAGATTTGCTGGATTTAGATAAATTCAAAACGGTTAAAGTTGACATGGATACGCTATGCTGGGATAACGGTGTGGATTTTGCGCCTGAATACTTGTATGAAAAAATTAAATTAACGAAAATTGCTTGATTGATGTATAAAAAACTATTAATTATGGAAGTAGAATGTCAGCACAAAATAAAAAGGGAAAAACGGCCGTAACCCCCACCCGCCAAGAGGACTATCCCGAATGGTATCAGCAGGTGATAAAAGCAGCCGATCTTGCCGAAAACTCGCCTGTGCGCGGATGTATGGTGATTAAGCCGTGGGGGTACTCGCTGTGGGAAAATATTCAGCGCGTGCTCGACGGGATGTTCAAAGCCACGGGGCACAAGAACGCGTACTTCCCACTCTTCATCCCCAAGAGTTTTTTGGAAAAGGAGGCAGAGCATGTCGACGGATTTGCAAAGGAATGCGCGGTCGTCACGCATCACAGATTAGAGGCCGGGCCGGACGGGAAGTTGATTCCCGCGGGCGAGCTTGAGGAACCGCTCGTCGTCCGCCCCACATCGGAGACGATCATCGGCGCGATGTTCGCCAAGTGGATACAATCATACCGTGACTTGCCGCTGCTTATCAATCAGTGGGCAAACATAGTCCGCTGGGAGATGCGGACGCGGCTGTTTTTGAGGACGGCGGAGTTTTTGTGGCAGGAAGGCCACACCGCGCACAGCACACGGGAAGAGGCGGTCGAAGAGACGATGATGATGCTGAGCGTCTACTCAAAATTCGCCGAAGAGTACATGGCAATGCCGGTAATAATGGGCGAAAAAACGGAATCGGAGCGGTTTCCCGGGGCGCTGTCGACATACTGCATCGAGGCGATGATGCAGGACCGTAAGGCTTTGCAGGCGGGAACTTCGCACTTTCTCGGGCAAAATTTTTCCAAGGCTTTCGAAATAAAGTTCTTAGACGCGTCCGGGAAAGAGGAGCACGCGTGGACGACGAGCTGGGGGGTATCAACACGTTTAATCGGCGGGTTGATAATGACACATGGGGATGACGACGGCCTGATTATACCGCCGCGCCTTGCACCCTCGCACATTGTTATCCTACCCATAGCTCACGACGACGAAGCGTCAGCGCAGGTATTGGAGTATTGCGACAAGCTCGCGGCAGAGTTGAGGGATATCCGGTATGACGACAGGCGCCTTGAGGTAGAGGTTGACAAACGCGAAGGGCGCGGCGGCGACAAAGTGTGGTCGTGGATAAAAAAAGGTGTCCCCATATATTTAGAAATAGGCCCGCGCGACATCGCCTCCGATTCGGTTTACGTCGGCAGGCGCGACAAGAGCCGCAAAGAGCGGTTTGGGATGCAACGTGCGGAGTTTGTCGGCAAGGTTACGGAAATTTTGGATGATATCCAAAACAATCTTTTCGAGCGGGCAAAGGCGTTTCGGGACGGGAATATCAAGACCATCGATAATAAAGACGAGTTTTACAAATTTTTCACCCCCGCTAACAAGGAAAAGCCCGAAATCCACGGCGGCTTCGCGCTCAGCCACTGGGACGGATCGGCGGAAGTTGAAGCACAGGTGAAAAATGATTTGAGCGTAACGATACGGTGCGTTCCGCTCGACATTGAACCGGAAGATGGAATTTGCATGTTTAGCGGGAAAAAATCATCGCGGCGGGTAATTTGGGCAAAATCATACTAAAATAAACTCAAAAACATATTTTAACAAAGGCTGTAGTAATGCATCCAGTTTTGTTCACAATATTCGAATTTCCCGTCCCTTCTTACGGCACGATGCTTGCGCTGTCGTTTTTGTTAGGGATCTTTATCGCCGTGCGCTTGGCAAAAAAACGCGGGCTCAGCGGAGAGGTTATCGCTGACCTTGCCCTCTACGTGATAATCTCCGCGGTCATTGGAGCGCGGATTTATTATGTAATGACGCATTTTGACGAATTTCGAGGCGATCTGTTCTCTATTGTCAATCCGTTTAGCGACGGACGTATCGGGATTAGCGGACTTGTAATGTATGGCGGATTTATTGCATCGATTATCGCGGCGACGACCTATTTCAAAATTAAGAAACTCCCGATTTTGACCTATCTCGACGTATGCTCGCCAAGCGTCGGTGTGGGGATTGCGCTCACGCGGATCGGGTGTTTTTTGAACGGTTGCTGCTATGGCGCGGCGGCTAAGGCCGGGAGCTTTTTGTCGATAAATTATCCGCCGGTCGGCTCCCCGGCAGGGCATTATCAACGCTACATCGGGGCGGAAGGCCTTTTACCGTCTCAATTTTTTGAATCGATGGGCGGGCTCGCGATTTTTTTGATTTTGATTTTGGCGGGACGAAGCAAAAAATATTTCCACGGCCTGCAATTTTACTTGCTAATCGTGCTATACGCCGTGCTGCGGTTCTTTGTTGAAACGACCCGCTATATCGAAACTCAAAAAATCGGCCCATTTTCGCACAATCAGATAATCTGTATCGCTTTGTTTACGGTGTTTGGGTATTTGATCGTTAAAAATTTTATCGCGACGCGAAAACAGCTTCGTCCGCAATAACGGCTTTCCGCGCTTAATCGGAGAATCATAATATGGGCAAACAAAAAACGCCGCTGCCGTTTCTCAGGCGCTTGGAGGATTTTTTCATCCCGTCGATGTGCATAATCTGCGACGGCGCGCGTGATCGCGACGATAACTGGTTTTGTCAAATCTGCGTTGACGCTCTAGCCGTAAATTACAGCAGGCGCGACGCGTGCCCGCGCTGTTCCCAAAACCGCCGCAAACGCGAATGCGCGTGTGAACTCGCGTGGGATTACCCGTTTGAGAAAGTCCTTTCGGCCTACGATTACGACGACACCGTCAGCGCCATCGTTCATCATATCAAATACAAAGGTAAAAGCCAACTGGCTTATCATATAGGCTTCATAACCGCACCGCTTCTGCCGCGCGAATTTTTCAGTGAGATAAATTTTTATATCCCGGTACCGCTGCACAAGGCAAGAGCGCAGCGCAGAGGCTACAACCAGGCGGAGTATTTTGCTCGCGGCCTGTTGCGGGGGCTCGGGCACGATTTGAAGATGCTACGAACGGATCTACTGGCACGGGTAAAAAATACAGGAACACAAACCAAACTCGACAAAGACGAACGGCTAAAAAATTTGGACGGGGCGTTTACGGTTAGCCCGGGAAATATCATCGAAATGACGGGGAAACGTGTAGCGCTGGTCGATGACGTGATGACGACGGGAGCTACGGCAGAAGCCTGCACGGAAGAGCTACTACGCGCCGGGTGCGCGTCTGTGCGAGTAGTGTCGCTGGGCAAACGCTAATTCTACGCTCGCAACAACGACACTTCACACCCTCAACTAAAACTACGCCTGACTGATCGCTTCGACCGGGCATGAATCGACGCAAACGCCGCAATCGGTACACTTACCTTCGTCGATGGTGTAGGGCGTACCCTCAACGATAGCATCGGCCGGGCACTCAGGGATGCAGGCGCCGCAGGCAAGGCATGTGTCAGAAATCGTGTAAGCCACTAACTACCTCCTGAAAATTGGTTGAAAATAATGTTTTTCGCTTGAAAGCGATTTACATATACACTAAGTATAACTTATGCGGCTGAAAAAAGGCAAGCACTATTTTAAAAAAACGCTAACTATCGACAAAACCTCTGTGCGACGCTACATCATATATCCGGCGATATTTTCCAATCGCCACATCCCACGTAAAATCACGCAGGCTCTCCATGCCGTTCAGCATCATCTGACCGTATTCCTCACAGTTGGCAAATACATCGGCGGCATTTTCCATAGCGATACACGCCTCGTCGACCATCGAGCGATATAGCGGGACATCCATGCGCTCCCCCACCGGGGCGTCGAGGATGCGCTTCCACTCACCGCAGTCGATATCGTCGCCGCTTGCGCTCTCGTGATACAAAAATCCGGTGGACCCGTCGGCCGGCTCGGCCCTTACCTGCACCAGCAACCCGCCGGTCGCCCGCGCTATAACCGGAGTGCCGTGCATAAAACCCTCGGTAGCCGCGCCAAACGGCTCATAGAAAGACGGCATCAACAAAAAAGATGAACCGAGAACAACGGAGGCATAATCTTCAGAAGCTATCCTGAATGGCCAAATAACAATATCACCGGGGCGCTCCGAGGCAATACCCCTGAAAAAAGCCAACTCCTCCGCATGCTTCGCCCCCTCGGCGCTGCTGGGGCAAAATATCAACCCAATCTTACCGGGAGGAAGTTTTTTGATCGCCTGAAATATAACATCAAACCCTTTTTGCATGAGATCAAGACGCCCGGACATGAAAAATATCGGCCGATCACAGTCAATTGTTTTCGAGGCGTCACCACTACCATCACTCCACAAATCCAACTTGCCAACAACTTCCGGCCGATCCATCGCCTTCACTATTTCGAGCATCTTCTCCCTAAACCGCGTTTTCTGCTTCAGCAACGCGGTAAAATCACCCTGACGAGCACGCGATAGCGCCGTGTACGTATACCGCAGATAGGGACGCCCGAACATGCCGTTTTCTATACCGACAGGCGGGTTTGCGGTGAACATATCCTGCAAGTGATTCGTGAACACGCTACGCTGCAACGGATCGGTGCGCAGTTCATCCGCAAACGGCGCGCTGACCGTCGTGAGCGGTCCGTTGAGCAACGGAATCGCGCACTGCAAAACAGTGTCGCCGCGGATGCCGCCCCCGCCAGGCCGCTCGCGATCCGCCCCCGCAAAAAAATACTGCTCCTTCTTATCAACACTAACCCCGCTGTCAAACGAATTATGCAGAGTAAGCACAGTCCGCGCATTCTCAAGAACCCCGTCAAGCACAGCCCGCTTGGAAGTGATCGCGATTGGCGCGGTCTCCCAGTCGTGCGCGTGGAATAATATGTCCCTCGTAAAACCAAGCCGCGCAAGCACGTGAGGCACAACGGCACAAAACGCGAGCGCGTCCTCAAGAAGATCGGCGCCGTCGGCATAGGAATATGGATTCTGATCAGCCGTAAACCTGCCGTCTATACCTATAAAATACGCGCTGACCGGCATGTCGTCGTTGCGATAGCAACAATACGTCACCTCATGAGGACAGGCAGCTTCCGGCGACACATGAATTGTCTCGCTATCAATAATCAGTTCCAAAGCCCCGCCGGCAACCGCCTCCCGGACTTTAGGGATATTGACATAATGCGGTGTCATCAGAATTACGTCTTCGCCATATTTCTTCAAAAACGTCGGCAAAAACCGCATCACCGCCGCCAACCCCCCAAGCTGCGCAAACCTGTTTTCAAACGTCAAAGACACAATTTTGCGTTTCTCAGCCGAAAATCCGCGCTCCCGCTCATTAAGCGCGTCAAGCCCTTCCCGCCCAAACGCGTCAAGGAACCCCACATCAAGAAGCTGCCACGCATCCACTTTAGCGGCAAAAGAGGCGTCATAGGCGGTATATGGATTACGGTGTTGGATTTTCATAATATTAAAATATAATCACTGCCGTCTCATAAGATTTTACCTTTTTTTTAAAAAACCCTTTTTTTAAAATGTGTCACCTAACTCCCCGATACCATTCCGTAAAGTTTGGGACAACAAAGGCTCGTATGAATGGATGGGGCGATGTTCATTCTTGCTTGGTTGGGGTGCGATGTTTTTTTAAAAATCTTTTTTTTAAAATGTGTCGCCTAACCTCCTGATACCGCTCCGTAATGTTTGGGACAACAAAGGATCATTTGAATGGATAGGGCGATGTCCTTCCATGCGCGGTTGGGATGCAAGGATTACAAACCACATCCCCCGTATTTGGTTTTAGGATATGGGTTTTAGCGTAGGTCGGTTTTAGGTGGGGGGCGTTGCGGGGGTTCTCCCCCGCTCTGGGGGTAGCGGAATAAAAATATTGCCAAAGGCAATATTTTTATGGAGCGTGGGGGAGACTTCCCCCCTTAAAATATGTTTTGACTTTGAATTTGACTTTGATTTTGATTTTGATTTTGACTTTGATTTTAACGTTTGTGTTTTAGAGTCGTTTGATTGAAAGAGGAAACTTCGAGCCCCGTCACCAAAGCTATGGAGTCACCCCACCCGCCCGCACTCCACGCCAAGCGGGCATCCCTCACAAAGCGCCTTTTTCCGACAATGCTTCGCGCCGTTGATAACAATAAGCGCATGGAAATTGTTATATACCTCAACACTACGAGGAAGATTAGCCTCAAAATAAGCCTTAACTACCGCATACCCTTTACCGGCATCAATAGGATAGCGATCACAAAATCGGACGGTGTAGGCATCCACAACAAAAGTCGGAAAGTCGAAAGCATAGAGGAGAATCGAATCGGCAGTCTCCGGCCCCACGCCCTTTGTCGCGAGTAATTCACCGCGCAATTTTTCAAGCGGCTCACGCCGAACGGCCGCCGCATCAAAATCATACTTGGCAAACCACTCCGTCACCGTTTTTAAGTACACAGCTTTCTGATTAAAATATCCCGCAGGCCGGATCACCGCCGCCAAGTCAGGCAAATCCGCGCTTAGTATCGCTTCAGGAGACAGAGGTATGGATTGAGGGGACAGAGACAAATCATGAGCGTCGCCAAAATTAGCAATAGCTTTTTCCACATTCCCCCACGCGGTATTCTGCGTCAAGACAGCGCCGACGACAACTTCATACGGCGTCTTCGCGGGCCACCAGCGTGGATGGCCGTGGTGGGATAGAAGGCGATGATAGATGGATTCTATCGTGCTAATCATTATTTATGCATCAATCCTTTCGGTTATCAATGCCCGTTCTACTACCCTCTGATTTTAATATTATACTCATCGCCACACGTCTCCCTCTCCATCGTAACCAACGCCCATCCTCCGACTTTTTCGCCCTTGCCATAACACCTACCGCCTTTTTATGATGAAATGGACACGTCCGCATTCTTGGATACTAAGAAAATACAACAATTCCAGGATAAAAAGCAAGCATTTTTTTCACCCGGCAACGGATGGTGGATTATCTACACGAAACAACAAAATGTCAATTTTTTATCATTATTCTTCCTTAGCAACCACCCAATAACCCAACCTGTCAGACCCAACACGCCAAATAACCCCAGCCTCACGAAGCCCCCGTATTTCACGTGAAATCGTGCGGATAGACAAATCGGTCTCCGCCGCTAAATTTTTCTTCGACTCGACTTAGTTGTGGTGACAATCCCGTGCGCTTCCTCAAATTCCTTTGCCCATTCCGCGAGTTTTCTCTGCAACAACGCTTTCTGTGGTAAATACAGATCGTATTCAGAGGCATAGATGTTAGAATCCACCGGCAACGTGAGTTCTACTATGCTGTCGCTTTTTTCCTTACATAAAAGAATACCGACTGTCGGTTTTTCATGCTCGGCTTTGACGTAGCGGTCGAAATAGTTGACGTACATTTGCATCTGTCCCAAATCCTGATGACTGAGTTCCGTTGTCTTTAAGTCAATCAACACATAACATTGTAGCAATCTATTGTAAAGGACAAGGTCAACAAAAAACGATTTTTCATCAAACGTAAACCGCTTCTGCCGAGCCTCAAAAAGGAAGCCCTTTCCAATTTCAAGCAAAAA
>JAITUP010000113.1 GCA_031286265.1 Chitinispirillales bacterium
AACCGACTTACGCTAAAACCCTTATCCTAAAACCCTACGGTCGGGTGTAATGCTAAAGTCAAAACAAGTCGATGGTGTGGTTTTGTTTTTGATTTTAGCATTTTTACCCCGATAGTATGTCCACATGTCCCCCGTAAGCGGTCGCCGCTTATGGGGGACCGCAGGGGGACTATCGTATCGGGGCGTTACGGGGCAGAGCCCCGTCCCCAAAAAAGATTTAAAAAAATTTTTAAAGATTTTGACTTTTATTTTGATTTTGATGTCACAAGCCAACAGATCGCTACGCTTCGCTCGCGATGCGAGTCACATGTTTTGTCCCCCATCCCAGAAAAAATTACCACGCCTTAACCTTCAAAATTCCCTCTCAATCCCGCCTTACTACCTCAATTTCCCCAAAAACCACAAAAAACACTATCTGGCACGGCTATTGCAGTATTTTTTATTGTGGCGGGAAAAATCGCCGGAACTAACTGAAAAGGATACAAAAAAATGCGTAAAGGTGACATCATATTAATCGCGCTTGTAACGCTGCTCGCTTTTCCTATATTGTATGTTGCCATGTTGTTTGTCACAGGCTCTATGAGGATTGAGTATGGGTTTTCGAGAGAAGACATTGAAAGGCAGGGCAGGGTTGAGCAGGTTCGGCATTCTGCGCGGCGGGATTCGCTTTCCGCTCAAAATACCAGGACTTTTCAGGCAATGGAGCAGGAACGCGCGGAACTTATGAGAGAGCAGGAAAGATTGGTCGAACAGCAGATACGGCTTGAAATGTTGCAAAGCGAAATAGAAAATCAGAGGCTCGAATTCGTTAGAGAGCGTGAAAGGCTTGAAGGCAGGCTGGCAGCAGCTCCCGAGGCGGAAGATGCGCGTCTAAAAAGGCTCGCGAGGATTTACGAAGCAATGAGACCGGCGGAAGCCGCCGCAATCCTCGAAACCCTTCCTGACGCGCAAGCCGCTGCCATAATGTCGCGGATGGGCGACGATAGGCAGAAGGGCAGAATCTTGTCGGGTCTATCTTTAGATAAGGCGGGGCGCCTGAACGCGCTCATGAGATAGAGGATGGGGGCGGGATAGCCTGCCTAACGTCTGAAAAAATGAAAACAAGTACAGGGAAGTGTCAATTATAAACATAGGGAGTAATAAAAATGTTTAACGGATCGGTAAAAAATTTTGTGACGAACGATGTGTCGGGGTTTGGCTGCCAGGCCGAACCGGCCAAAGTCGGGCGCAGCAAGGCCGAGGGGGGAACGGTCGGGTTTGCCGAGGCTGTCGATATGGCTATCGCGGCCGAGATTGCCGCGGAACTTGCGGCTCACCCGACCGAGAATCCGCATGAAGGTTCGCACGGTGTAGCGCTTGAAGCCGACAGCACGGTAACGTCCGAAACAAAGATCGCGCAAGCCGGTGAAATCATCGCCAACGCGATTGCTAAAATATCGGAAATGATAAATCTGCCGGTCGAAATCCGTGTCGACCCGAAGCAGCGCTTGGAATTTGATCCCGAAAGCTTAGACCAGTTTGCAGACATCTTATGGGCGCTTGATAAGGTCATCAAATTGTTTGACGGTGTGGCTACGGCAGAAAAACTTGCGGATTTAGGCTGGAACATAGACGGCGAAACAGCCGATCAAAGTGATATAGCGGCAATTTGCGCCGATCTGCGCAAGGAAAAATTTCATATTGAACTCGGCTTCCGCCTCATGGAAGCGCACGAACTGATCGTAAGCAAGATATCTGAAAAACACGGCTCGGATACCGTCTCCGGAGTAGCGCAGGCAGCAAATCCAAACGATCTGACAATGACGACAAGCGATCTTGCCAAAGCGTTCGGTAGCCTCATAAGAGAAGAAATGGCGTCGACGATGGATCGCGTTAGAGAACTTACAAGCGGGCAGGCGGAAATGACGGAACTCGAAAAAGCCGCGGTTGAACTCGGTACGGCAAATTCGGAAATTCTGAAAGTCGCGCTCAAGAAAGTTAAAACCTTTAATTTTGATAATATCAACCTAAATACAAACGCCGACGCTAGTAACGTTACTAAGGATGCCGGCGCCGAAACTGAAGCGGAAGCCGATATCAGCGTCAACACAAAAGCCGATGTAAAAATCGATACAAAAGTCAATGTAAATGCCGATACAAAAGCCGATGCGAACATTAACGCAAATATCAGCGCGGCCGCCAATACGACGGCTAAAGCGTCCGCCGATAACTTCGAACTTCCGATTAGCTCAAAAGAATCCGCGCATAGAAACAAGCGTGAAAATGTTGAGTCCGCGAACAGAAAAGCGTTCAGAAGCGTTGAGGAAATGTCCGCGAAAATTATCAGCGTTACAGATACCGCCACCGAAATTCCCATCAGTGCGGCTGAATCGACCAACAAAAAAATATTGACTGACAACATAGTCAAATCGAAACCGGCAAGCGAAAACACCGACTTACATATCGCAAGCGCAAGAACAGCGGCCGCCGGAACTTTCGCCGAACTTCCGGTCGAATCATTAGACGACAATACATTGCTTGGAGCTGTTTTGGGTGTGAAGAAAAATCAAAAAACCGGATATAATTACAATAATGAAAATAACGAGAAAATCACCAATCAGACAAAAAAACACGCTTCCGAAACCGTGCAAAATATCCAGCAGGCGGCCGCCGTAACACATAAAAAAGCCGAGCGGGAAAATATCGTTACGACCGCGTCCGGCGCATCGGCAGACGCTTCCGACAATCACGAAAAAACACAAGCGCCTAACCATAATAACGTTAGCGCAAACGTCAAGACGGATGCTAATATTCCCGGAAGCCTTCTTGCGTCTATTATTGAAGACGGCGCGGAATTGGAAAACACGGCTGATACCGAGGACCCGGAATCCGGTGTTTCCACCGATCCGGCAAGCTCCAGAACGTCTGGAAATATTGACAAAACTGAAAGAGCGCCAACGATGTTCTCACGCTTCGAAAATGAAGCGATAGTGCGCCAGTTAACAGAAAAAATGCACCACGCAATCCGTGCCGGGGCCCACGAAGTCCGCATGATACTGCGCCCGGAATCATTAGGTGAAGTCCGCATGAGCCTGCGCGTGGAAGGTGATGTGGTAATGGCGAGAATGGAAGTCGAAAACAGGCAGGTAAAAGCAATACTCGAGAGCAATCTTCAGATGTTGAAAGACGCGCTTGAAAAGAATAACCTGCACCTTGAAGGATTCAGCGTGGACGTCGGATCGGACTCCAATCGCCCGACGCATGAAATTTGGCGTGAGATGGCTGAAAACTCCGGTTCCCGTCAATTCAAGGCCGATGCTGATGGGTCAATCGACGGAACGGAAGAAGAAAATGAAGCGTTCGCAACCGCTCCCGGCAGTGATACCGGCAGACGGTTCGGCAATAACACGTTTGAGTATTTTATATAATTCAGGAAAAGGAGCGTAAAAATGTCATTCACACAAAGTGTAGCAAGTTTGATGAACGCGTCGGTACCGTACTCGGTTACGTCGAGGTTCCTGTATGACGATCACGGTAACATCGCCGGTATCAGCGATGCCGAATACAGGGGCGACATGAGCGGGGAACTTTGGAAAGAGACCAACAAGATGGGCAAAGATTCGTTCTTGCTGCTTCTTATGACACAGCTCAAATATCAGGACCCGTTGAGCCCGATGGAAAACTCGGATTTCGTAGCCCAGCTCGCGCAATTCAGCGCGCTTGAAAACGCCGAAAATACCGAGCGTGCCGTTAGAGAACTCGCGGAAGCGTTCAATGAAAACGTTTCCTATCAGATGTTCTCGGCGCAATCCGTGGCCAACTCCTCGGCGATGTCGCTCATCGGTAAGGAAGTTCGCATGGCTCACACGAAAGTTAACTGGACCGGCAACGATACGCAGATACCCATCAGGGTGCATCTCGGAAATGCCGATAGCGCCACTGTTGAAATACGCAATGCCGAAGGCGATGTAATCAGAACGATATCGGCGACCGGCAAAGACGCCGAAAACTCCGTTACCGTATACTGGGACGGCAGATTGGATAACGGTGAAACCGCCAGCGTCGGTGAATATGCGATCGGCGTGCGCAATCCGCAAAACAATTCTTCGCTCTATACGTTTGTACAAGCGATGGTTGAGGGCGTACGTTTCACGGAGAACGGCGTGATGGTAAAAATCGACGGGCGCGAAATCCATATCGCCGAGGTACTCGACGTATCTATGGGTGAAGAAAACGATGGCATCTCCCGATCGAGCGCGCTTGCTCTCATGGGCAAATTGGTGCGGGCGCGTCACGATACCATCCAGCACAACGCGACCGTGGACGCGGAACACGGCATTATGATAAACGCTCCGCGCGGCCAGCAGGTGAACGTAGAAATCAGAAACAGCGCGGGGACGCTCGTTCAAACGCTTCGTGGAAACGCGAATGAATTTGGGTTTCTGCAACTGTTCTGGGATGGAACCGGGCAAGACGGGTTAATGGCGCCGGCGGGAGGATATAAAATCAATATCGTCGGTTCCGAGAATAATCCGAATCTCTATGCCTATACCGAGGGATTGGTCGAAGGTTTGACAAGTCTGACCGGTGATTTCAAGCTCAGAATAGAAGGCGGTGCGGAAGTGGCGATAAGCGATATAATCAGTATATTGTCGGTATCAACGCAAACGTCAACGGCTGCAAGTTAGACGTATAGAAAATAATTAAAGAAAGGAGAAGTTATGAACACAATCGACCCGAGATCGAACGATATCCAAAGCCGGATATTGGCCAGCCGCGCCGGTCTCACGGGTGTAGGGCAGGGGCCGGGTGTACAGGCTCCAAAGACGGCTGGAGAAACCGGCACAGTACAGGGGAAGTCGTTTATCGACATCCTCAAATCGAAAACGGTGGAAGAGTTAAAATTTTCGGCGCACGCGTCGTCCAGGCTACAAAGCCGCGGCATAGATGTAACGCCGGAGATTATGGGAAAACTCGAAAAAGCCGTAGGGGAAGCGTCAAACAAGGGTTCGCGGGACTCTCTGATATTCGTCAAAGACCTCGCGTTTATCGTAAACATTCCGAACAAAACCGTGATTACGGCGATGGACGGGGAAAGCATTAAAGATAACGTTTTTACAAATATCGACAGCACGGTAGTCGCAAGCTGACAAATCGCAGGACCCAGGCCCTTCACGAGTGTGGGGGCCGGGATGTGAAGAACCGCCGAACGAACGAGGCGGATTCAGAGCTTGCCAATCCGAGGTGTCAAAAAAACCAAGGAGAAGCATTATGATACGGTCACTTTATTCAGGAATTAGCGGTCTCAGAACTCATCAGGTTGGTCTGGACGTAACAGCCAACAACATCGCCAACGTCAACACCGTAGCCTTCAAGGCCGGCAGAGCGGCGTTCAAAGAATCAATGGTGCAAATGCTGCAAGGCCCGTCGCGTCCGGCGGGGAACGCGGGCGGCATCAATCCCATGCAGATAGGTCTCGGCGTGGCGGTGGGATCCATTGACACAATGCTCAGACAGGGCAACATGCAGACCACCGGCCAGATAACAGACCTCGCGCTTGAGGGCAGGGCCTACTTCGTATTCTCAAACGGCAGCGGGCATTTCTACAGCCGCAACGGCGGACTACAGTTAGACGCAGAAGGCCGCCTGGTATCCCCCACAAACGGATGGCGTCTGCAGGGCAAGATGGCGGACGCGCACGGCAACTTCGGACCCGACGCGATGATCGGCGATATCAGAATTCCGTGGGGCGACAAGGCGCCGGCGAAAGCTACGGATATGATGGTATTCTCGAGTAACTTGAACAGCGACTCGCAAGCGCTTGGGACGGTTACGCATACACACAGATTTTTGGCGAGCGCGGGTACGGACGCTCTTCCATCGCTACTGACGGATGTCGGAGTTCCTGTACGACCAATGCCGCCGACCGATGCTGGTGATGAAGCCTATTTAGACGCTCTCGAAAGGTTTTTCGAAATCAGCAATCGTATGAAACTTACCGATTTGTTTAATTCAAACGGTGACAGCCTCGGAATCATAGAGGGCGATACGCTTACGTTCAGAGTGGCCGATGCCAATATTCCAACGTTCAGCTTCAGAGTGGAAAAATACGAGGTGGTGAATGAGGTCACAGGCGAAACTACAATGCAAATGCCAACGTTGTATGACTTTGCCGCTCATTTGCAAGCGTATTTGAGAGAGCATGTCACCGATAGCGATAACGTAGAAGTTCGAATCGGTCCTGATGGCGGTCTTCAGGTAATCAACGACAGCGGTGAACCTATTAACGGCTTGTCGGTTACCTCTTCACGCCCCGGTTCCAGGTCTTTTGTAGCCAACGCGTTCCTGTTCCCGGCAACTATCAGCACTAACCGCCCCGCGTCCGGCACTCCTGGAGATCCTGGCTATGTCCCCGACACTATGGGCCAAGTGACCTATACTTCTCCCGGTATCAGAATTCCGGCCGTTGCCACGGATAGCCTGCGCAGCCTGTTTGACGCATCCGGTAATGTTCTTGGATTTACCGACGGTGATACCATAGAGATAAACGGCCAGGTCGGCGGCAGACAGAGAACGGTCCGGTTTACATTCTATGACGGTGAAGGCACTCATAGCCAAGCCGCAGGCGCCGCAGCCGGCCTCTCCGGCCCTGTCGGCGCGACCACGATGGAAGACCTGATAATCGCTCTCGGCGAAGCGTTCAACCTTCCCCCGACCGACGGTACAATTTATCAGCGTCAGTCTGTTTATCTCAAGTCTTCCACAGATTTGGTCAACGACGGTATTCCTGTAGGCGCGATAGTTATGCGCGGCCAGCCTGAGCTTGCTTTCGCTCTTACGGCCCTCAAAGTCGTCGGCCAGCAATTTGACGTTAACCAGCAGAACTCTCCGGCGCGTTTCACCAGCAATATGACTTTCACAAGCGTGCAGGACGCGAGAAACACAGGCGTTCACAGGTTCTCGGATATCATATATGACGACTCCGGCGCCCAGCACAACGTCAGCATATCCTTCACGCACACCGGCACGCCCGGCGAGTGGCTGTGGGAGATTACGCTTGTCGGCGGCGAGCAGGTCATTCTTGGCGGTAACCGCGGCCGTATGACGTTTTTGGACGGCACACCGTCTTCGTTCACTTTCGACGATATGTCCAACGAGTTCAGGTTCGATCCGCGTAACGGCGCGAGCGAGGTCTCAATCAGGTTAGATACCGGCGAACCGGGTTCGCTTCTCGGCATCACCCAGTTTGAGAAGGAAAGCACGACCGCCGTTAAGCATCAGAACGGCTATGGTATGGGTAAATTGCAGGAAATCACTATCAGCGAGACCGGTGAGATAACCGGCTTGTATACAAACGGCATCAGCAAGGCGATTGCCCAGATATATGTGGCTGAGTTCAACAACCCGGCGGGCCTCCTGAAAATGGGCGACAGCATGTTCTCGGTGTCGAATAACTCCGGCCACGCCGCGTTGTATCAGCCGGGCGTAGGCTCGACGACAAAGGTCAAACCGGGCGCGCTTGAGATGTCGAACGTAGAACTCGAAACCGAGTTCACGAACATGATCACAATCCAGCGCGGTTATCAGGCAAGCGCCAGAGTCGTCTCGACGAGCGACCAGATGTTGCAGGAACTGGTACAGTTGGTAAGGTAGTAACAACGGCAGAGGGCGGGTGATAAACCCGCCCCACTTTGAAACAGGCTTTTAAAAAGATTTAAAAGATTTTGACTTTGATTTGATTATTGCTATGGAAACAATGTAGATTTATATTGGAGCATAGTATATACACAAAGGCCGAATACGGTGAGAAAGGGTGGAAAAAGGGTATGATCGCGTTACAAAGACTAAACGGTGAGCAATTCGTTCTCAATTCCGATATGATTGAGTACATCGAATCTACGCCCGACACTATCGTCTTTCTCAACAACGGCAAGAAGTATCTTGTGAAAAATACCATAGAGGAAGTTGTGCGCAAGGCTGTAAAATACAGGCAGCTTTGCGGGCAGGCTTTGCAGGTTGTTAATAGGGAAAAGGCATAGTATGATGGACGCTATGCAAACATTGATAATGTAACATAATGGAGTCGGTTAATGGATTTTGCAACCATTATAGGTTTAATTCTGGCGACAGGGGTTATGATCTTCGGCATGGGGCTGGAGAACCTCAACGCGTTCATCGACATGCCGTCGGTGATTATCGTCTGCGGCGGCACCATTGCAGCCGGCGCGATCGGTTTCCCGCCGGCTAAGCTTATGGGCCTCGTTGCGGTCACGAAGAACGCGTTTTTCGTCAAATCGCAGTCGCCGGTGACGGTAATCACACAGATTATCAAGTTTGCGGAACAGGCGCGGCGTGAGGGTATTTTAGCGCTCGAATCGCAGGCGCTTGAAATCAAAGACGAGTTTTTGAAACAGGGGATACAGCTTGCGGTCGACGGCACCGAACCCGACCTGATCAAAGAAATTCTGTCTACGGAAATAGCATATACCGAAAGCCGGCACAGCGACGGCGCGAAGCTAATGGAATTTTTGGGAGCGATGTCACCCGCGTTTGGGATGCTCGGCACGGTTATCGGGCTTGTCCTGATGCTTGGAAACATGAGCGATATTGAGACGCTCGGGCCAAACATGGCGATAGCGCTGATTACTACGCTCTATGGGGCGCTCATGGCAAACATTGTTTTTATACCGCTTGCGGAAAAGTTGAAAACGTACTCCGGTAAGGAGGTAATGATAAAAGAACTTATGCTCGAGGGGATAATGTCGCTTCAATCCGGCGACAACCCTCGTATAGTTGAGCAAAAGCTAACGGTATTCCTTGAACCGATGCTGCGCGCATCCGTGTTGAAAGAGAAGAAGTAGGCAAATGGCGCGCGAAAAGAAAAAAGAGGAATCCGCCTCCGGAGCGCCGGGATGGATGGTGACATGGGCAGATTTGATGTCGCTCCTCATGTGCTTTTTCGTGATGCTCGTATCAATGATGACCGTAGACCCGGCTAAATTCAACGCCATAGCGTCCTCGTTTCACAACGCGTTCAGCGGCGTGCTCGAATCTATGCCGACGGTAATGATTACAAGGGACGTGTTTATCCCAAGGATGGGCGGCGATCAGCAAAACAAACGCATGGCGATAGACGCCGCGATGAAACTGCGCCAGGCGATAGTCGAAGAAAACCTCGACGAGGCGATAAAGGTGCAGGTGACGGAGAGCGGGATAGCGATAAAAATCGCCGATCCGATAGGGTTTGAATCCGGGAGCGCCGATTTGAGGCCGCAGGTTCATAGTGTGTTGCGCAACATAGCCAGCATGATAAACGAGGCGCCGACGGCTTTGATAAGGGTGGAAGGGCATACCGACAACGTCCCGATAAGCACCGCCCGCTTCCCGTCAAACTGGGAATTATCGGCGGCGAGGGCGCTGAGCGTAGTGCGGTACATGGCGGTGAACGGGGGTGTAAACCCGGCGCGTTTGAGCGCGGTGGGATACGGAGAATACAGGCCGTTAGTGTCAAACGATACGGCCGAAAACAGGAGAACAAATCGGCGTATAGAAATATATGTCGACTACGTACAAAGAGAAGAAGGCGGCGCTTTTCGAGGGCCGAGTTCATAAAGACGGAATTTGTAAGGGCAGACGGCTGTCATCCGTCCGCAGTATAAATAAAAATCATACGGAGGTGATGTTATGGCAGAAGATAAGCAAGAATCGGCCCCCGCCGCGGGCGACGACGGCAAGGAAAAGAAGGGCAGCAACCCGCTTCTCCTTATCGGCATTGTTGTCGGCATTTTGGCAGTTCAGGTCGTAGTCGTGTATTTCCTCGTGCCCAAGCCGGTTGACGAGGACGCGGAGGCTATGAGGCGCATGGAAGATTCGCTGCGCGTAATAACAATGGCCGCGACACATATGGGCGCCATCACGGATGAGGTGATAGAAGCGGTCGTCAATATTGCCGGGACGAGCGGAGAGCGTTTCCTCAAGTCAGGGATCGTACTCGAATACGATGGGAGGAATAGAAACCTGGCAAGAGAGTTGGAGCGCAGAACTCCGGGATTCAGAGACGAGTTCATCAGATACATGACGCGTCTCACGTTCGCGGAAGTGACCGAGCACGGAGCGCAGGACAAAATAGCCAAAGATTTGTTGCGAGTGCTGAACGCCACACTCCCGACAGACGTTGGAGAGATAATGAACGTACGATTCGTGTCGTTTGTCATTCAATAAACACGGAGAAACGGTAAATAGGATAGAGGTAAAACGTGAGCGACATTTTATCACAAGAAGAAGTCGATGCCCTTCTAAACGCAGTGCAGACGGGCGGCTTCGCCGAGGCTACGCCGGCGACAACAGCGGAAGCGGAAGAAGAGTATGACGATACAGACGACGACATACCGCTATCGCTATACGACTTCCGCCGTCCGGACCGCGTGTCGAAAGATCAAATGCGCACCCTCATGAACCTGCATGAGGGTTACGCGCGCCAATTCTCGACATCGCTCACAAACTTCCTGCGCACATTCGTAGAAACGGAACTCATCAGCGTAGATCAATTGACTTATTCCGAGTTCCAAATGTCTATAAGCAATCCGAGTTGCATATACGTCTTCCGCATGGAACCGCTCGACGGAAGCGCCATATTTGAAATCAACCCATCGTTGGTATTCTATATAATAGACAGGCTTTTCGGCGGCATAGGCCGACCGTTTGATCCAAACGACCGCGAGTTAACGCTAATTGAGCAAAACGTCATCAACCGCATAGTCCAGCGCGGTCTGCATGACTTGCGTACGGTGTGGGAGCATATCGGCACGTTTACGCCTAAGGTTGAAGCGTACGAGACCAACCCGCAATTTGTGCAAATTGCCCCACCGAGCGAAACGGTCATTCTCATATCGCTTGAAGTTCGCATGCAAAACTCCACGGGGCTTATGAGCATCTGCTTCCCATACATGGTTCTTGAGAGCGTGATAACCAACCTGTCGCAGGAAAACTGGATGTCGTCTCAGGGTCAGGCGACCAGCGAAACACGTGCGATTATGGAGCAGGAAATTTCAGACGTATATCTCAGCCTCTCTACGATGATAGGGAGAACGACGCTCACAATCAGGGACTTATTGCAGCTTCAGCACGGCGACGTGCTCTGCTTGGATAAACCGCACGATAGCGATCTGATCGTGCAGATAGGCGGAAAAACAAAAATGGCCGGGCGTTCTGGAATTATAGGGCGCAGAAAGGCGGTCAAAATAACGGGCATTCTGGAACAGGAGGTACCGGGCTGTGAGTAACTTTTTATCTCAAGAAGAAATCGATAGCCTACTTAACAACATAGGCTCAGAAGACGAATCCGAAGGTAGCGGCGAGCGATATAAAGTCCTCACCCCGATCTTCGAACTATTCTGCAAAAACGCGGGGAGCGTACTTGGCACCAATGCCGGTACGAAAACCCTTAACCTTACGTCCGAATCGTACGCAAAGGCGGACTTCGACGCGGCAAAGGAAAAGGTCGGCAGCGACGTGCTGTTGCTGACGTTGCCGGTCATGTCCGGCAACGCCGACGGCGACATGTACCTCATCATGCGCAAAAATGACGCGGCGACATTGGCCAACCTCATGATGATGGTAGAAGAACTCGCCGAATATAACCCTGCCGATTCTGACGACGCCATCTCCGAACTCTTCAATCAGGTGATGGGCGCGTTCTGCACGGCTCTTGGCGCAGACCTTGGAGAATCCGCGTCGGCAGGAAACGCGACGGTAGCCGTTTTCGACATGGCAAACCCGCCGTTTGACGGCAACACGGCCGACATGGGATTAGCGAAACTGAGCGTCGATGGGATGTTCAGCTCCGGTATAGCGTTAATAATCCCTACATCGTTTGGTGACGAGATCGTCGCTATGAAAACGCCGAAAGCTCCGTCCATGATGGAAATGGGCATAGGTATAAGCCAAAGCGAAATGGATCAGTTGACGACCATGGCATCGTCTTCTTCCGGTTCGGCAGGCGGCGCCAGTTCATTCGGCGCTCCGGCATCGTCATTCGGCCCGCCGCCGCCGCACGCGCCGAGAGTAGGAGGATACACAGGGCCAAAGGATAATATAGATTTACTATTAGACATTGAACTCGATATCAACATCGAACTCGGAAAATCCGAGCTGACAATAAAAAAGATCCTCGAATTAGCTCCAGGGTCCATTGTAGAGCTCGATAAAATGGCAGGCGAACCGGTAGATTTAATAGTCAACAACAAGGTCGTTGCCAAGGGTGAAGTAGTAGTAGTAGATGAAAATTTCGGCATCCGCGTGGTATCTTTAGTATCGGCGGAAGATCGAATCAAAAGCCTGAAATAGATGTTCGGGCTTATTAAAGTACCAATTAACTGTTGCGCTACACCGCCCGACAACTGCAATTAGGGCAGTGATGTTGCCGTACGGCGCAACGCAACAGTTAATTGGGGGATTAATATTTATTGTTTGGGAGACATGTTACAGCATGAAAATTTTCAAATCGTTACTTAACGCGGCAATATTATTGTCCGTGTTGGTTATTGTTTTCCCCATCCGCGCCCAAGACGACAACGATATCGGCGGATTCGACATTAACCGGGTCTACGAAGAGGCGACTTCGGTCGACGACATCGACACCGACGCGCCGCCGCTCTTCGGCGCTGGCGCGGATTCGCCCATGCGGCAGCCGGAAAACTACGCGTTGGTTCTGCTACGCATCGTGGGCTACCTCGTCATAGTGACGGCGCTTGTCTTCGCCATCGCCTGGGGGTTCCGCAAGTTCGGCATCGCCGGAGCGCCAAAGATGGGCGGCGGGAATAACATGGATGTTATCGAGACAATATACCTTGGTCAAAATAGGGGTACGACGCTTGTTAGAGTCGGCAATATCGTCTACCTTCTGGGACATACGCCCGAAAATATTGTTCTGCTCGAAAAAATCGAAGGCGAAAAAGCCATTGAACTGATAGCGTCGTCCAAGGGCGGCTCGACGATAGTGAGTTTTAAGGACGCGTTCAATAACTTTTTGGGGAAAATGAAGAGATAGTAATGCACAATAAAATTGAAATAGAAAATAATTCTCGCCGGAGCATACATTTGCGTACCGCGGCATTAACGATGTCGATCCTCATCATCGGCCTATTCACATATTTGTGCGCCCAAAACATACCGAGTGTCACGCTCTCGGTCACAAACGCGCAAGACCCCGGCGAGGTTAGTACCGCGTTGCAAGTTCTCTTTCTCATAACGGTACTCGCGCTCGCGCCGTCCATATTGATAATGATGACATCGTTTGTCCGCATAATAATCGTACTTTCGTTTTTACGCCGCGCGCTCGGCACGCAAACGCTGCCGCCCGACCAGCTCATGATCGGCCTCGCGCTGTTCATGACGCTGTTTGTAATGATGCCCGTGCTAACCGAAATCAACGATACCGCGTTGCAGCCATATCTTGCGGAAGAAGTCCAATTCCGCGAGGCGGTCGACATAGCGGCAAGGCCTATGCGCAACTTCATGTTGCGGCAAGTTACGGAAGGAGACGTGGCCCTGTTCGTCCGCATAAGCCGTACGCCGCCACCGCGCACGATAGACGATTTGCCGCTGACGGTAATCATCCCGGCGTTCATAACAAGCGAATTAAAAACGGGTTTCATAATAGGATTCATACTCTTCATCCCGTTTTTGGTAATAGACATGGTGGTAGCAAGCGTATTATTGTCGATGGGTATGATGATGCTGCCGCCGGCAATGATATCAATGCCGTTCAAGATAATTTTATTTGTAATGGTTGACGGATGGCATTTGATCGTGCGGCAATTAATAGTTTCGTTTCGATGACGCTATGACGCGATATTTAAAACGATTGCCGCTTACGTGTTTACGTTTGAATTGTGATTTTGATAAAGGGGTTCAAAATGGAACCATTAGTCGTAGTAGACATGGGCCGCGAGGCGCTGATGCTGACCCTCATGCTTTCGGGCCCGATGCTCGGCGTGGGGCTTGGGCTTGGCCTCATGGTCGGCGTATTTCAAGCCGTGACTCAAATCCACGAAGCCACACTCACGTTCATCCCAAAATTTTTGGGGATATCGCTCGTGCTCCTTTTTTTGATGCCGTGGATGATGTTAAAATTGATGGAATATACGTTTGGCCTTTTTGATATGATCGGCTCGGTAGGCTTGCGATGAACCTGACCGGGCTAATGATATCGCTCGATCAAATCCAATACTATATTCTGATGTTCGTCAGGGTAGTCACAATGCTGGCGCTGTTGCCGATTTTCGGCGCGAACTACATTCCGGCGCAAATCAAGGCGGCGTTTGCGTTACTGCTTACGTCAGTACTTTTTTCTGTCCAGTTAGCCACAGGCTTGCCGGAATTTCCGGGGACATTTTCGCTTGGCCTCTTTGCGCTCCTGACCATCAAGGAAGTATTGGTAGGCCTTGCGCTCGGCTTCGCTTCCACGTTCCTTTTCGCCGCCGTGCAATTCGCCGGACGGCTGGTCGATACCGAAATGGGCTTCGGTTTCGTTGAGGTGGTCGACCCAAACACGGAAGAAACAATAACCGTCCTCGGCCAGTTCCAGATAATACTTTTCACGATGATGTTTTTGCTGATAAACGGCCATTATTTTTTGCTGGTAACCGTGCAAAGAAGTTTTGAAATCATACCGCTCTTCACGGTAGCTTTCCCCGCCGGCCCCATGACCGATCACATAACCGTCATGACCGCCAACGTATTCATATTAGGTCTGAAACTCGGCGCCCCTGTCTTCGTGACGCTACTCTTAACCCAGTTAGCCCTCGGAATAGTGGCGCGCACCGTCCCGCAGATGAACATCTTTTTTGTGGGCTTACCGCTAAAAATCATGGTAGGCATCGGCACAATGATAATAGTTTTGCCCATGTTAGCGTCGCTGTTCAGAAGAATGACAGACGGGATTATTCAAGATATCTGGAAGTTGCTGCATATGATGTCGGGGTAGGATTTGTACTTCCGGCTATTCCGTTAACCTATCATCATCAACAACAATATCGGGCAATTCTTCTCCCACTTCTAACGGCAAATCTTCTATTGACTGCAATTCTGTTAATTCATCATCAACAACATTGGGTAATTCTTCTCCCGCTTCTACCGGCAAATCTTCTACTGACGGCGATTCTATTAACCCGTCATCATCAACAATAATATCGGGTAATTCTTCTTCTGCTTCTACCGGCAAGTCTACTGATGGCAATTTTGTTAATCCGTCATCATCAACAATATCGGGCAACTTTTTTTCCGTTTCTATCGGCAAATCTTTTGCATCCGGTAATTCCAATGGCTCCTCCGGTTCCGGTAATTTTTCTACTGCCATAGGCGGCTCTACCAGTGTAGACGATTTTTGAGCTTCCGATGATGGTCTTGATGGTGCTCGCCTTTGGCCGAGACTGTATCCAAACGCCATGCTCCATTTCATTTCGTAATCCCTCACAAACACCGTTGGCACGAAGGCCACGTCGAATGAGAGTTGTTCGATGTTGAAGCCTATTCCGAACGACATGACTTCGTTTTCCCAACCGAAGCGTTTGCCCATGCGCAGGCTGAGGTACGGTAATACTCTTACCTCTATGCCGATCGGTAATGAGAATGTGCCGCTGTTGTCTCTGTAGGCGACGTCGGCCGCTACTGTGTATGGCAACGACTTGAGTGTGTCTGTCCATGCCGCGCCCGCTCTTGCGAATCTCGGCACCAATTCTTTGTCGTAGCTCCATTTGTCGGGGTTTTCGCCGATTCCTCTACTCCACGCAATGTAGTTGAAGAGTGCCGCGCCGATATTTAGCCTATCGTCAAAAAGTTTGTATCCGGCCCCGATGCTCAGCGTCATTGCGCCGTAGTTGCCGTCTATCCAAATGCGGTCTTCGGCCACATTAAAGCTTAAACCAAGCGCAAAATTGTCGCGAATGTATCCTGCGGTTGTCGCGCCGAATGTTGTAGAGCTTGTAGCCGTCGATCCGAATCCCCTTTCATCGCGTGTTTCAAAATTAACGGAGTTTGATTGGAAGCTAATTGCCGTGAACCAATCGGAAAAAACCTGCGCGGCTTCGAATCCGCCTTTGTCTAGCTCGCCGGGTATTCTACCGAACTCAGCAGTGACGAAAGAGACGGATGAAAAAAACGGCATGGCCGGGTTATAGTAGCGAAATCCAGCGCCGCAAAGCGCCGTCCCGACAGACCCCATCGAGATATTTCGGGGGTTGATCGGTTCTTCAAGCATCAGGAAGCCATAGGCGCGGTAGCGCGAGTCGTCGCCCTGAGCAGGCAGCGCCGCGGTCGTCATTATCAACGGTACTAGCAGATATATGGCGAATCGTTTCATTGTATGTAATATAGTATATGCGCAGTTGTGGAGGTGGTGAAAGTCAGAACCCTTAAAATGATATCGCAAAATCTAATTGTTGGTCGACACCAGCCCAAATTCTGTCTGTTAATAGCGCGTAGTTTATTACCGCCCCTTTTCCAAATTTCGGCAGCGCGTATGAAAAACCTATCGTGAGGCGCGGGGAGAAATTGCCCTGATGACCGTAATTGTTGCTGAAAGTTTCGGCGGATAATTCTATGTCCGCGATTCCCGTTCGCAGTGTAATCATATCACTAAACTCCCACCGAGCACCGGCCGCCAATACTATTTCCGGGCGCTCGATATATTTGCCTTCCCCGTCAAAAAGAAAAATGGCGGCATCCGCGTTCCACACAAAATCACGCTCTAAAAACGTGAGCTTGTGAGAGGAACCTAATACAAATATTGGCGGAACGACTTCATCAACAACAGGCGAAAACGCATTCTGTGAATACATCTGCCACGAGTTGCGCGACATCAAATTTTTTACCGATACCGATAATAACAAATTTGGCGTCATCCTGTAGGATGCAGCAATATCCATCGCGCCGATCGATGTCACCGTAGAGTGTTTTATACTACCATCAAGTTCGGGAGTTGTCGGCAAGCTCTGGTAATTCACTGCTACCGATCCGCCAAGTGACAGTTGCCGTGACACCAAATATCCCGCGCCGATCTTCAGCGACAGCGCGCTCCACGCTGCCGAGTTGAGGGCAAACTCTTCAACCACTTCGTTGCCATCATAATATCCATCGAACAAATTGTTGACAAATGGATCGCCCCTGTACACAAGTGACATCCCCATGCCAACGCGGGGAGGCACACGAAAATCATAAGATGCCCACGCTTCGGTACGCCCAAGCGAGCGCATGCCCATGCCAAGCGCCGCCCTACTGTCTCTAAGATTCGGAAGCCGTGACGGATTATACCACGAAAGCATGTAATCAGGATCAGCCGACACCGCGCCTCCCATCCCGGAGGCCCACGCGCCAACAGGCATCCTGAATATCGATCCGGGAAGACCAGCGTTCCAAGAGGCGAAAATTGTGGAATTGACAACGAGTACAGACATTGTTAGTATTATCGCCAAACGATATATGTTTTTTTTATTTTGCAACTATAACCCTCCCGACAAATCGATCCCCGCCCGTAGAAGTTATCCTGAAATAGTAAACGCCCGGCGATACCCGCCGACCAGCCTGATTCGTCCCGTCCCAGAAATCGCGGGAAGGGTCTGTGGAACGCTGCGCATTGGAACTGCGGCGCTCGCCTCTAATAACCGTTCTAACCAAAGACATGTTGTAATCATAAACTCTGATTGTAACATTGCCGTCGTTTCTCAATCTGTAAACGAAAACGCTCCTGTCGTATATGCCGCCTATCGATGCCCGCATGATGCCCGGAAGCGCATAGGCCTGGCCAACGCCTACCTCACGGACATGGTGTGTGAGCGTGAAGTCGCCATGACCGGCGGCGCCGCGCAACGGTTCAACGTTTTCGCTGATGTAAAGCCCGGTAGTGGTAGCGACGGCGAGCGCCCCTGAACTGTCGGTATGTGATAAGAACAGGATGTCATTGATACGTGGATTGGGATCGTTGCCAGCTCTCGCAAGCATTTGCCGAAACTGGTCACGATTAAGTATTTCGGATAGATATCCATCGCTGCCGCCTGTTACTCCATTGTCAACATCCGCGTATAGGCCGACGGCGTTGCCTTCAAAGAGCGTATACATACTCCCGCCGGCGGCAGGGAAAATAGAAAATCGTTCGCGTCTGTCAAGCGCTTTGAGCCATTGGCCTTCATTATCATCAAAACGATACAGCATAGTCACGGTATTATTTTCGTTATCAAGCGTTGTTGTTATAAAAGAATACAGCGTTGACAACGTTTCATTTTTGGCAACGAGAAACGCGGCGTTAAATGAAATAAAAACTTCTTGCGATGTTGATAATGTTGGTGCATTATGCAGTGCATGCCAATCGTTATTGTTTGGATTGTACGTCCAAATTACGGTTGGTGTTGTAACCAAAATCAAGCTGCCCGACCCTGCTCCGGCTCGCAAGACATCAAGCGAAAGAACATCCCTCGTATCAGCTCCACCAGTATTTTCACCCCCGATACTTTGCGATGGTATGGTATGTACGATATTGTCTTCAGGATTATATCGCACTATTCCGCCTTTGCCAAACGGCACCCAAAAACTACCGCCTGCGTATATCGCGTTGCCCGTTGGCACAGGGAGATCACCGTTTTCATTTTGCATGGATACCGGAAATCCAAAATACCTTTCCTGCTGCCGCCTATGTATATGATCGAAATGCCAAAAACCGATATAATTATGATGAGCGCTACTATTGTTATTACTAACAATAGCCGCCGCACCGCCGCCGCCGAAAGCAAAACCCCAAAGCCGATGCGACAACTCACTATCCTCAAACCCATGCCATGTATCGCCTTGGAAACCGATGCGGTAATTGAATCCGCGCTCCGTAGCAATCCATAGCGTGTCGCCGCTTCCCGCAAGCGCGATGATATTGTTGCTCGTTAAGACCTGCGTCTCACGCAACTGCTGGGCAAAGCCGATAAAAGACATCAAAAAAAACAAGCAAACCGTTATTAATCGCCACATCATCTGCCGTCCCTCATATCCATAACCTCAACCCCGCGCGGCGCTCTAAATTGAAATGTGTCATTTCTCACCGGCTTGTCAAACTCCGTCCTGGTAAACGTGTATGTGTGAACATTATCGTTTGCGTCAACCAATGTCAAAGTTTGTATGACTCCGCTCTGCGGATGAACACGGCCAGTTGCAACGACGACGCTTACACGCTTATATCCATCACCGGCAGCCGCACCGTCACCCGTCCAATTGAATTCGACTGTGCCGTTGCGTATCGGGACGCCTTCATTAAATCTGCGATTCGATAAAAATGAAGAGAGGAGCGCAGACGGGAGCGTTGACGGGTCAATGTCCGAAAAATTGCGGACTACGACTTGGGAATTACGTTCGTTGTACTGCCAGTAAGTTTTTCCATCGCTAACAAAAACATCTCTCCCCAAAGTCACCCTGAACCTGTCCCCCGGCGCGGTTATCAATTCTCCATTTTTTTTTTCTTCACGCTCCCTAACGCTCCAATATATGGTAAGATCGAATGTTGCGCTAACCGCCCGTGAACCGCCATAGTTACGGCGAACTTCGGATATAATGGCGGGCTCTTGAGCTTGAGCCGAGACGGAAACGATTGCCTGAAAAACTATCAAAAGCATGAAAGCACCGATAATAATATTGGCTGTAGTTGATGTTAGTCGCATGGTATATGTTATCCTTTTTTGATTTTTGGTGATACAATCAGCACTTCAGTAATATACATTAAGCGAACATTATTATCAGCGTATTTTATAATTATTTTTTCAACCATTCTCATATCCGTAAAAAAGTTGCTATGTGGTACTGTTTCTATTCTTTCGAATATCTCATAGTTATCCAGCAATCTATCCCGCTACCCGGCATAAATATTTTCCCGTACGTCATCAGCAAATTCGATAGCGCGTAAAATTCATCAAAACAGCGCGGCTCCACCCATTTTCGATGGTCTTTTGGACGTAAAAAAGGGCTTCTTTTACGGATTTTGATTTGGTGAAAATTTGTACGTGGTGAAACCAAGGAATTTGAAAAATCGGATGATCTTCTAATTCTCCAGCAACTTGCTGGAAAATTGTATCTCCTTTATTATCAACGGCTTGTAATTCCGCACCAGCTTGGTGCGGTAATTTTCCACCAACTTGGTGGAAATTTGGAGGTATTTGACTATAAAACAGATAAAATTGCTTTATGTAATATAGGTTTAGAGACAGAAAAACCCTTCAAATCAGGGAATTCAAGTAATAAATCCTTGCTCAGCTGCTCAAAAAAGCCGCTGCCCCAGGCGCTTTCCATCTGCCGGGCGACAATATCACGACCCAAGTCCCAGTACAGCCGCAAAAGCTCGGTATTCACCTTTACAGCAGCCTTTATCTGACTTTGGCGGATTCGGCTTTTCAAATCAGTTAACCATTGCTTGTAATCACCATTCTTCTGCACTTCAACTCCTTTATTTTGGTTTTTATCTTTGTACAAGAAAAATA